>NZ_JBNPJU010000072.1:0-82075 GCF_050312575.1 Pseudomonas sp. R11F
CGGTTTCTGAACCTGACACACCGCTATCGGGAGCAAGCCCCCTCCCACATTGACCGGTGCTTATCTTAAAAAGCCAGCTTGTAGCCGATGCTCATCAACATGATCGCCAGGCACGGGCGCAGCACGCCGTCCGGGACTTTGCCGGTCATGTGGCTGCCCAGGTAAATGCCCGGCAGCGAGCCCATCAGCAGGAAACCCAGCAGGTGCCAGTCCATGTTGCCCATGCTGGCGTGGCCCAGGCCCGCCACCAGGGTCAGCGGCACGGCGTGGGCGATCTCGGTGCCCACCAGGCGGCGCGTGGCCAGGAAGGGATAGAGGATAAACAGCGCAACGGTGCCCAGGGCGCCGGCGCCGATGGAGGTCAGGGCAACCATGGTGCCGAGGATGGCGCCGGTCACCACCGTGAGCCCGTTCAGGTTGCGCGGGCTCATGTGGTAATCATCGCCGGCATGACGTTGAGCGAAGGCCAACAGGCTTTTCTTGAACAGAATCGCCAGGGCCGTCAGCAGCAGCACCACGCCGAGAGCCTGTTTGATCACCGCGTTCATCGCACTGGGATCGGTGTGCAGGCTGGCAAGGAACCACAGGGTCAGCAACACCGCCGGTACGCTGCCCAGGGTCAGCCAGCCAGTGATGCTCCAGTCGATATTGCGGTTCTTGCTGTGGACCAGCACCCCACCGGATTTGGTAATGGCGGCGTACAGCAGGTCAGTGCCCACGGCCGTCGCCGGGTTGATACCGAACCACAGCAGGATCGGCGTCATCAAAGAACCACCGCCGACACCGGTCATGCCCACGATAAAACCGACGATCAGGCCAGCGACGACAAACCCCAGATTACCCACATCCATTACAGCTACCCATGGCCTTATAAATTTCTGGCGGCAGGATAGCGATTTTTCTTATAACGACTTATACCAATATGATCTGACTTTATGCCTTTTTAACTCAGTCGGTGGCACACATACGCTTGAGTCTGGTACGGGAACGCCACGCTATCTCGCCCTTGCAACGCGGGGTGAGTGTCGATCAGCGCCTGCAACTGCGCGCTGACCTTGGCCTTTTCGGCATCGGGCAGCGCGGCGATAAAGCTCACCGACAGGAAACGGTCCATGATCACTTCCTGCGGGCTGCCCACATGCTTGTAGGGAAAACAGGTAAGTTCAGGCGCGGAAAAATACTTGCCGGTGAACGCTTCGCGCCAGCGCCCGGTATGAAAGCGCGGCGTGTCACCTTCATAAGGCGTGATGATTGCACTGATGGCGGCGACCCAGTCCACCGACTCATCGCGCACATTCCACACCAACCCCAGGCGCCCTCCGGGTTTAACTACGCGGTGGATCTGCGCGAGTGCCGCTTGCGTGGCAAACCAATGAAACGCTTGGGCGCAGACCACTGCGTCGGCGGTGGCGTCCCCTAACGGGATCGATTCGGCGGTGCCTTCCACCAGGCGCACATCGGGTAGCGACCTGGTCAATTGCGCGGCCATCGCCGCAATCGGCTCGACGGCGATCAGCGCAGGCGTCAAGGTGCTGAGCAAGCGGGTGAACTTGCCGGTACCGGCGCCCAGGTCGATCACCGTCGACTGCGGCTCAACCCCCAGCGCCTCACCGAGCCAGCCGATGAGTTGCCGTGGGTAGTCGGGCCTGCCCTGGACGTAGGTGGCGGCCTGGGTCGAGAAGCCCTGCTGGGCAGACGCGTGAACATCGGTCATTGTCGAACGCTCCTCAGTCGAATCGGGGAGCCTGATTATGCGCCTGCCGCCGGCAACCACAACCTGAACCGTGCGCCGCCCAAGGGTGAGGCCAACGCGGTCAATGTTCCGCCCTGGGCTTCAACGGCGCGCCGGCTGATGGCCAACCCCAGGCCGAAGCCGCCGGTGGCGCGGTCGCGGCTGCGGTCCAGGCGATAGAAGGGTTCGAAAATGCGCTCGCGCTGGTCCAGCGGGATGCCGATACCGTCATCATCCACGCAGATCTCACAGCCCTTGGGGCACACCTTGACCCCCACCTGAATGCGCTTTTCACAATAACGCGTGGCGTTGCGCAGCAGGTTCTGCAACGCGCGGGCGGTGAGGCGTGGGTCAAGGGCGAAACGCTCGACAGCACAGTCAAGCGCCACATCGATGACGATCTCGGGGTTTTCCATCTCGTCATCGACGCTGCCCAGTACGCTGTCGATAAACTCGTCGAGCATCACGTCCACCTGCTCCGGCAAGTGCGCCGGGTTTTGCAGGCGGCTGTAGGAGAGCAATTCCAGCACCAGTTCATCCAGTTCGCGAATATGCGCCACCAGGCTTTGCAAGCGTTCGCGACTGGCCTGGGGCAAGTCTTCGGACAAGGCCAGCGCCAAGCCGAAATCCAGACGCGTCAGCGGCGTGCGCAGCTCGTGGGAGACCGCATTGAGCAGGTCGCGTTGCTGGTTGAGCAAGTGCTCGATGTCATCGGCCATGGTATCGAACACCGACGCCAGGCTGCCGATGTTGGAGCTAGGCGGGATGTGCGTACGCTCACTGAGGTTCCCCCTGCCCAGGTGCGCAGCCGTGGTTTTCAGGCGCTCCAGGTCACGCCAGTGCGGGCGCAGCCAGACCAGCAGGCAGGCCAGCAGCGCCGCGCCGATCAACACATTCATCGACCAGTACAGCAGGTTCATGTCCATCGGGTCGGGCGGAACGGTCAGCTTGACCACGAACTGCTGGTTGATCGGTGAACTGATGTCCTCGACCCACCCCCACTCCCCCAGGCGAATCACCGGCTTGCCTTGCTCGAACAGCTTCTCCTCCTCGGGCGTGTAGCTGGCGTCCTGGCGCAACAGCAATTGCACCTTGAGCGGGGCAAAGTCGCGGCCGAGCTGCTCGGTGACCTGCGACCAGCGCTCCACCGGCGCTCGCTGGTATTGCTTGACGATCAGTGCCTGCTGGCCACGGGTCTGTTCGACGTTGTAGTCCATGTAGCGATGTTCGAACAACTGGATGACCAGCTTGGGAATCAGGAAGATCGCCGCGCTGTAGGTGACGATGGTGATCAGGTAGAGACGAATCAGCACACGGAACATGAATCAGCATTCCCACTCGGAACGGCTGAACAGGTAACCCTTGCCCCACACCGTCTTGATCTTGCGCGCCTCACCGGCATGGTCGTCGAACTTGCGACGCAGTTTGGAGATGGCCACGTCCACCGAGCGGTCGGTGCCATTGAATTCGATACCGCGCAGGCGTTGCAGGATCTGGTCGCGGCTGAGCACTTCGCCGGCATGCCGGGCCAGTACCACCAGCAGGTTGTATTCACCGCTGGACAGCTCCACCGGCTGCTCGCGCCAGGTCACCGTGCGTTCGGACAGGTCGATACACAGGTTGCCCATGATGATCTGGTCATTGGCCATCTGCGGTTCGGACAGGCTGCTGCGGCGCAGCAAGGTGCGCACACGGGCAAGCAGTACACGCGGCTCGCAGGGTTTGGTGACGTAGTCGTCGGCGCCCATTTCCAGGCCCAGCACTTGGTCGTGGCTGTCGTCGCGGGCGGTCAGCATCAGGATCGGCAGGCCCGCCGAGTCGGCGCGCAGCAGACGGCACACTTGCAGGCCGTCGAGACCGGGCAGCATCAGGTCGAGGATCACCAGGTCCGGCGGGTTGAGACGCGCACGTTCACGTACATGGTCGCCACGGCTGAGCACGCTGACGTGGTAGCCGTTGCGTTCCAGGTAGCTGGCAATCAGTTCCGAGAGTGCGACGTCGTCTTCCACCAGAAGGATGTTGGGCATAAAGGTGTTTCCAGAAAATACAGTATTGGTCGAACAAAAATCCCATGTGGGAGGGGGCTTGCTCCCGATAGCAGTGGTTCAGCGCCGCCTATTTCAGCTGATACACCGCTATCGGGAGCAAGCCCCCTCCCACATCGGATCTCCCGTGCCGGCAAGGTTGTGCAAGGATATACGCCCGCGGCGCCGAGCGCGCCGCACCTTACATTTCTTCACAGACACGCTACACAGCTTCACAGCACCACGGCGCAGGTGACCTTAGGATGCAGCCGTCATTATTGGGATAAGAGCATGTCGAAGAATCTGTTTGCGCCGTTTTGCCTGCTGGCCCTGGCGCTGGCCCTCAGCGCTTGCGGCAACTCGGCGGACGAAGCGCCGGAAATGCCCCTGGCCAAAGTCCGCATTGAAACCCTGCAGGCCAAGCCCCTCTCCATTACCAGCGAGTTGAGCGGGCGCATCGCCGCCCCGCGGATTGCCGAGGTGCGTGCGCGAGTGGCCGGCGTGGTGATGCAACGGGTGTTCAAGGAAGGTCATGACGTCAAACAGGGCGACGTACTGTTTCGCATCGATCCGGCACCGTTCAAGGCCGACCTGGACAGTGCCCAGGCCAACCTGAGCAAAGCCGAGGCCAATGCCTTCCAGGCTCGCTTGCAGGAACAGCGCTACAGCCAGTTGGTCGACGGCAACGCCATCAGCGCCCAGGACTACGACAATGCCCGCGCCAACCTGCGCCAGACCAATGCCGAAGTCGCCGCTAACAAGGCGGCCGTCGAACGCGCCCGGCTGAACCTGGGCTATGCCACCGTGACCGCGCCGATTTCCGGACGTATTGGCCGCGCCTTGGTGACCGAAGGCGCACTGGTCGGCCAGAACGAAGCCACGCCCCTGGCGATCATCCAGCAACTGGACCCGATCCACGCCGACCTGACGCAGTCCACCCGTGAGCTGAATGACCTGCGCCGCGCCTTCCGCGCCGGCAGTCTGAAGCAGGTCGGCCAGGACCAGGCCAAGGCCACGCTGATCCAGGATGACGGCAGCCCGTACCCGCTGCCGGGCAAATTGCTGTTTACCGACATCAGCGTCGACCCGGGCACCGGGCAGATCACCCTGCGCAGTGAGTTCCCCAACCCGAACCTCGACCTGCTGCCCGGCAGCTTTGTGCGGGTGCGCCTGGAACAGGCCGTCGACAAGCAAGGCATCAGCGTGCCGCAACGCGCCATTACCCGAGACAGCGCCGGCATACCGATGGTGCTGCTGTTGGATACCGAACAGACCGTCAGCCAGCAACCCGTGGAGTTGGGCGCCGTGATCGAGGACCGCTGGGTCGTCAGCAGTGGCCTCAAGCCCGGCGACCGCATCGTCGTCGAAGGGCTGCAACATGCGCGCCCCGGTGAAAAAGTCGAAGTGGATGACAGCCCTGCCTCGGGCCGTCTCGTAAAGGAATAACCCGCCATGCCGCAGTTCTTTATTGACCGCCCGATCTTCGCCTGGGTGGTCGCCCTGTTCATCCTGCTGGCCGGCGCAATCGCCATCCCGCAGTTGCCGGTGGCGCAGTACCCCAACGTCGCACCGCCGAAGGTGGAAATCTACGCGGTGTACCCGGGCGCCTCGGCCCAGACCCTGGACGAAAGCGTGGTCAGCCTGATCGAGCAGGAGCTCAACGGCGCCGACCACCTGCTGTACTTCGAATCCCAGAGCAGCCTCGGCTCGGCGACGATCACCGCGACCTTCCAGCCGGGCACCAACCCGGAAATGGCCCAGGTAGACGTGCAGAACCGTCTCAAGGCGGTGGAATCTCGCCTGCCGCAGGCGGTGACCCAGCAAGGCTTGCAGGTGGAGAAAGTTTCCGCAGGCTTCCTGCTGCTGGTGACCCTGACGTCCAACGACGGCAAGCTCGACGACGTGGCGCTCAGCGATTACCTGGCGCGCAACGTGATGAACGAACTCAAGCGCCTGGACGGTGTGGGCAAGGCCCAACTGTATGGTGCCGAGCGCGCCATGCGGATCTGGATCGACCCGCAGAAGCTGATCGGCTTCAACCTCACGCCGGCCGACGTCAACGCCGCGATCAGCGCGCAGAACGCGCAGGTTTCGGCGGGCAGCCTGGGCGATTTGCCGGGGACCAGGACCCAGGAAATCACCGCAGCGATCCTGGTCAAGGGCCAGCTGTCGACGCCGGCGGAATTCGCCGACATCGTGCTTAAAGCCAACCCGGACGGCTCCACCGTGCGCATCGGTGATGTGGCGCGGGTGGAAATCGGCAGCCAGGAATACCAGTTTTCCACCCGCCTGAACGGCAAGCCGTCCACTGCGGTCAGCGTGCAGCTGTCACCCGGCGCCAACGCCCTGAACACCGCGACCCTGGTGCGGGCGAAGATGGATGAGCTGTCACGTTACTTCCCGGCCAACGTGGAATACAAGATCCCGTACGACACCTCGCCGTTCGTCAAGGTCTCGATCACCAAGGTGGTCTACACCCTGCTGGAAGCCATGGCGCTGGTGTTTGCGGTGATGTTCCTGTTCCTGCAGAACGTGCGCTACACCTTGATCCCGACCCTGGTGGTGCCGATTGCCTTGATGGGCACTTTTGCGACCATGCTGTTGCTGGGGTTCTCGATCAACGTGCTGACCATGTTCGGCATGGTACTGGCCATCGGCATCCTGGTGGACGATGCGATTGTGGTGGTCGAGAACGTCGAGCGCATCATGGCCACCGAGGGCCTGTCGCCCAAGGAGGCAACGCGCAAGGCCATGGGCCAGATCACCGGCGCGATTGTCGGCATCACTCTGGTGCTGGTCGCGGTGTTCCTGCCGATGGCGTTCATGCCGGGTTCGGTGGGGGTGATCTACCAGCAATTCTCGCTGTCGATGGCCACCTCGATCCTGTTCTCGGCGTTTCTGGCCCTGACCTTGACGCCCGCCTTGTGCGCGACCCTGCTCAAGCCGATTGCCAAGGGCGAACACCACACCAAGGGCGGTTTTTTCGGCTGGTTCAACCGGCGCTTTGAAAACCTCACCGACCGCTACGAAGGCTGGGTGGCCTATGCGCTCAAGCGCAGCGGCCGCTATTTGCTGATCTACGTGGTATTGCTGGTGGGCCTGGGGTGGATGTTCAGCCGCCTGCCCTCCTCGTTCCTGCCGGTGGAAGACCAGGGCTACACCATCACCGATATCCAACTGCCGCCGGGTGCGAGCAAGAACCGCACGGTGCAGGTGGCCGAGCAGATCGAAGCGCACAACGCCGAAGAACCTGGGGTGGGTGATACCACCATGATCATGGGTTTCAGTTTCTCCGGTTCCGGGCAGAACGCGGCGTTGGCGTTTACCACGCTCAAGGATTGGTCGGAACGTGGCAGCGATGACGCTGCCGCATCGATTGCCGAGCGCGCCAACATGGCCTTCACCGAACTCAAGGACGCCGTTGCCTACGCGATCCTGCCCCCGCCGGTCGATGGCCTGGGCACCTCCAGCGGTTTCGAGTTCCGTTTGCAGGACCGCGGTGGCGTCGGCCATGCCGGCTTGATGGCAGCCCGCACCGAGCTGCTGGCGGCGGCGGAAAAAAGCCCGATCCTGGCCAACGTACGCGAAAGCGCCCTGGCCGAAGCGCCTCAAGTGCAGTTGCAGGTTGACCGCAAGCGAGCCAACGCCTTGGGCGTTTCGTTCGCCGATGTGGGTAATGTGTTGTCCTCGGCCGTCGGCTCGGCCTATATCAACGACTTCCCCAACCAGGGCCGCATGCAGCGGGTGGTGGTGCAGGCCGAAGGCGACCAGCGCAGCCAGGTGGCGGACTTGATGAAGATCAACGTACGCAACAACGCCGGGAAGATGGTGCCCCTGTCGGCGTTTGTCGAAGCCAAATGGACTCAGGGCCCGACGCAGTTGACGCGCTACAACGGCTACCCGGCCATCGCCATCAGTGGTGAACCGGCGCCGGGTCACAGTACCGGCGAGGCCATGCAAGAGATCCAGCGCCTGGTCAGCCAACTGCCGGCGGGCCTGGGCCAGGAATGGACGGGGCTGTCGTTGCAGGAGCGCTTGTCCGGCTCCCAGGCGCCGCTGTTGCTTGGTCTGTCGCTGCTGATCGTGTTCCTGTGCCTGGCGGCGCTGTACGAAAGCTGGTCGATCCCGACCTCGGTATTGCTGGTGGTGCCGCTGGGTGTGCTTGGCGCGGTCGTGGCCGTGGCCTTGCGGGGCATGCCCAACGATGTGTTCTTCAAGGTGGGCCTGATCACCATCATCGGCCTGTCGGCGAAGAACGCGATCTTGATCATCGAGTTCGCCAAGGACCTGTACCAGCAGGGCGACGACCTGATCGACGCCACCTTGAAGGCTGCGCGGTTGCGCCTGCGGCCAATCATCATGACGTCGCTGGCGTTCATTCTCGGCGTGGTGCCGCTGGCGATTGCCACCGGTGCCAGTTCGGCGAGCCAGCAGGCGATTGGTACGGGGGTGATCGGCGGAATGATCACGGCGACATTGGCGGTGGTGTTTGTGCCGGTGTTCTTTGTGGTGGTCATGAAGTTGGTGCGCAAGCGCCATAAGACCGAGTGATGCTATGGTGCTCACAACCTCTGAGTTGTGAGCACCTATGCCCTTTCTAGCCCGCACCCACCCTCGCCTCTCCACCGCCGCTGTAATGGGCATTGCGGTGGGCATCCTGGCACCGTCCGACACCCTCCTGGGCAAAATCCTCATCGGCTGGAACGCCGGCGTGTGGACCTATCTGGTCCTGATGCTGTGGCTGACCATCCGCGCCAAGGCGCAGGATGTAAAACGCATCGCGGAAATCGAGGATGAAAACGCCGGCCTGGTGCTGTTCATGGTCTGCATCGCGGCCATCGCCAGCCTCGCCGCCATCACGTTCGAGCTGATCGGCAGTAAAGACCTGGCCCCCACCGAGCGCCTGTTGCATTACGGCTTCACCGGGTTGACGGTCATCGGCTCGTGGTTGTTGATCGGGGTGATTTTCAGCGTGCACTACGCTCGCCTCTATTACACCTGGGAGGGCAAGGAGCCGGCACTGCGCTTTGCCGAAGGGCTGCTCACGCCGAACTATTGGGACTTCCTGTATTTCTCCTTCACCATCGGCGTGGCGGTGCAGACGTCCGATGTGGGCGTGGCCACGCGCAGCCTGCGCAAGGTGGTGCTGGGGCAATCGTTGATCGGGTTTCTGTTCAATACGGCGATTCTGGGGTTCTCGATCAATATCGCCGCCGGGCTGTTCAGCTGACACCGCACCTGCTTTTAGACGCTGAGTTGGACTGGGCCGAGTATCCCCATGTGAACCTGCCAGAAGCGGTTTGAGTTAGTACTCAAACGAATTAAAAATGTGTACTTAGACTATTTGATCCGTCGAGAAACGCTCATACATTACGGTCTACGTATACTGTTATTTCTGACAGTTTACAGGTTAGACACTCTGCTATTACATGCTTCAGACAGAGCCGCTGATGCCTCTGTTATTCGCACAACCACCCGCGATGGAGAAGCGATCATGACTGTACAAGCGCAAATTTTAACCCCCGAGCAACAAAAGGCATTGGGCCCAAAACGAATCAATGCGTCGGGTACCTTCGACGCACGTATCGATTCCGCTCCCGTTCATTTTCAGACCACCACCCTATCCCGCAATTACGAGCTGGCGGTCTTTAGAGTCAATGCCCGGCATGCCGATAACGCGGCCACCATCAAAGAACTATTTATTCAGGTGCCCGATAGTATTGAAGTCGGCAAGGTAATCAAATTGGAGGAGCAGGAATTTACCAGCGTTGAAGTCTGGTACTCGGTAAAATCGCCCACGGCACACTATACGGTCAGTGGCATTAAAGGCGATTTGATCATCATGGGGCTGGCCCCGGGTGTCATTAAAATCAGAGGTACATTGCATGCTACTACCGATGCCGATGCCAACGGAAATCCACATTTGGTCGAAGTCGACTTCAACCTGACCAGTTGATGGTCATGCCACATGCAAAAACGCCCGTATCTCTCGATACGGGCGTTTTTGCATAGCGTGTAATTACCAGGTGTAACGAACCCCCACGTTGGCGCCCCAAGGCTGCTCAACCTTACCGCCGCTGCTGTGCTCAAGATCGGCATGCAATTGAAGGTTCTGCGACAACTTCACAGCCACACCCGCACCGAATTCTGCTCGGGAACCGGACAGATCGTTGTTGAACACATTGTTATTGACCGAAACCTTATTGTTATTGGCAAACTCATGCACCATCGCTGCCCGTAAATAAGGCTGTAGCACACTGCCGCTGTCGAGTTGGATGTCACGCCCCACGGTCGCACCGGCCTTGGCCAGTATCGAGCGGGTGCGCTCGCCCTTGGCTTGCAGACCGTTATCCAGGCTGTAACTGCCGCCCTGGATGACTACGGTGGACATCTGCGCATACGGCTCGACGAAGAACCCATCGTCCAACTTGATGTTGCGACCGACCTCCGCCGACAAACCGCCACCGGTGTTGTTGTACTTGCCTTTGGACGAAGTTCCGTCACTGAGCCCAACCTTGGACTCATTATGGAACCGGTTGACCTTCGCGACCGCATCGAAATACAGACCGCTTTCCTCGTCCAACCACGTCGCGTAGGCACCCAGGTAGTAGCTCTTCACGTTACCGGAAGTGCCGCGCTTGAGGTTCAAGTCCGAGGTGCTGTGACCCGCCATTACCCCCACCAGCCACTGACTGTCGGCCAACGGAGTATCGGCGCCCAAGGTAAAGCCCTGTTGGTTCTGGCTGTAACCAACACCCGTGCTGTCGGCCACCTTGTACTTATTGCCATAGCCCCGGATCCACACCCCCGCCTGACCCGGCTCGAAACGCAACTCACCCATGCGTGTACGCAGTGAGGTCGCCTCACCGTACCATACGGTCGGTGCGGTATTGAACAAGGCCAGTACCGAGCGAGTGCCTGGGCTTATCACGCGGTTGTTCGGGTCAAGGAACCAGTCAGTGCCTTCCTTCTTCAGGCCGTAGGAGTAAGCACCTACGTCGACCACATCACCGACCAGGGAAAATTGCGCGTCGCCTCCGCCGGTATGCACGATGCGAATATCCTCCGGATTGACCGGTTCCGCACCACTGGCCGCGAGCAACAGGCGGTGATTGCCTTTGGCCTCGCCTTCGATATTCAGGAAGTCCGTGACGCCACGCGCGAAATCGGTGCCCATGACGAAGGTACCGTTGCCGTCGAGGCTGTCCAGATCCAGCTGATAGAACGCGTCGGTGTGACCGAACTTCACCGTACCGCCCGCCAGGCTCAGTGCGCCAACCTGGCTGTCGCCTGTGAGTTCCCAAAAAGACTGGTCGCCGATATCCAGGCGGGTGACATTCTGCAATTGGCCGGTCAGGCTGGCGTGGTTCTGCAGCTTCAAATCTGCGCTGCTGCCATCCTCGACAATGACGTTACCCTTCAATTGGCTGTTGTCGACATTCATACTCGCCGTGGCGCCGCCGTTAACTTCCAGCAATGTGCCGTTGCCACCGATCAACGTGGAGCCGTTACGCACATCGATTTCTGCTCGTGGGGTCGAACCCTGCTCACCATTAACCACGATGGCGGAACCGCTGCGGCCCTCGACACTGGAGTTATCCAGCACCAGTTTACCCACGCCGCCTTCGTCATAGTCATCAGAGAACAACACGCCGTTTTTGCCGCCGATGATTCGGCTTTGGCTGGCAGTGACCGTTGCCCTGTCGACAAACACGCCAAAACTGTCGGCGCCGGTGCCTTCAACCAATGTGTTTTGACTGAAGTGCAGTTCACTATTGCCCGCCGCCATCGCCCCGCCGATATGGCCACGAATGGTGCTATTGAATACTTCGGCAACGCCCCCTTTATCGGAGTCGAAGCTCTGGAATGTTTGCAGGCCTACGGTGGTATGGCTAGTGATGTTGCTGTCATGAATGAGAGCATTGCTGTCATCCAGGCGTACTGCGCCGAACACAGCGTGAGATGAATCGACGGTAGCGCCGTTCAGGCTGACGGACGATCCCTGGGTGGCACGGACATCATCAATCAGGCTGCCCGCATTGACAATCAACGCCGAATCGTTGACCAGAATATGCTGTGCCCGGGCACCATTAACGGTCAGCTCGGACTTCATATCCAGTTGCCAGTCATTGGGTAGTTCACCGGCCTCAATGGTTTTTGACTCGCCAATCAGTTGAACAGCGTGTGCGCTCGATTGAAAAGCGGCAAACATAAGAAAAGTAATAGTTGGAACTTTCATCATCTTGCTCAAGGGTTTGAGCTCGAAGTTGGTTAACACGGACATAGGTTTTCACTCTCTGGGCTAGTGCCTTTGAAACGGTTTGGCTCGTTCCCTCGGAATGGAGCCTTACCTGTGCGGCGCAGAGATTACTGAGTGAACTTACCCAAGGATGTAGGATTAATCTGAACAGGATGTAGCGGCGGGCAATACATAGCTTCAGAAATATAAGGCGATCGAGGTGAACCTGTGAACTCAGCTTCTAGAATGCCTATTTTCAACTACCAACTGCCGGATACGTCAAAGGGAAGCGACGCTTCCCTTTGACGGTTTCAACTGACAGCCTGCTTTAAGGTCTCACAATCTCCTCGCCATCGCAGTAGGACGCCGGATTGGAAAAATTCGAGTAAATTTCGGCCAGCTCACTGTTACCGGTCGCTCCGCTGCTCACCACTGTGCTGTAGGTCACTTCGCAAGGCCCAATCGCAGACTGCTTGAGGAATGCACCGTAAATAATTTCGACAATGAAGCCATCATCCACATCATCCTGGCTCAACGATGGGTGGGTAAAGACCTCCGTGAATGGGCCCGGTGGAAAGCCAAAGGCCTCGCTCCAAATAGTCACGGTTACTCTCACATCATTACCGACCACCAGTCTTGGATCTGCTGGAATGAAAAGCTCGGCAAAGAGCGTCGGCGGCACCCCAGGGCCACGACTCTGCAAGGACACGCAGCTCCACTCAGCGTTGGCATCAAGATGCCGGAATCGAGCAGCTTGCAATGTCTCCGTCACGGCATCGATCACGTTGACGGTGGTAACACCCGACGGGTTTTCATTAGTGGTGCCGGGGCCGGTGACTACGTAGCTGACCGGCTGCATGCCATTACCATGTCTAGCCACTACGTCCCACGGGATGGTGAACGTCGCATCCGCCCCGGGCGTCAGGGTACTGAGGTTAAAAGGCCCGACGCGTTCTCGGGTGACGCCCCAGAACAGGAAAAACCTGTTGTTCGCATGAGGCGCCGCTGCAACGGTCCAGAGCGGAATCACAATCGTGACAGGTTGATTCGCATCGACGATGCGCAGGGTGTTCAACTCGGGAGTCGAAACCGCACCATACACCTGTGCCAGTTGCAGTCCAGGGTTTACATCTCCCGGTTCAAGGGTGCCAGGAAGAATCGCGCCTTCCACCGACAAATCAAGTCGCACGGTTTTGTCGGGAGAGTCAAAGAGAACGCCATTTCGGTCGATACGATAGCGCACGATCACAGTCTGCGGCCCCAGTGTTGCGGTATATGCGGCCTTGATCGCGTCGTTCATATTACTGAAGATAACGTCAAATCCGCTAAGCGCTGGCGTTTGCGTCCCATATGGCTGCGTACCCCATTGCAACTCGAACCTGTCCAGCCCGATCGCATGATGAAGGTACTCTACAATATGAACGTCAATTCCTTGCACATAATCCGCAATATCGAGCAGATCATCGGTACTGTTGTCCGGGGCGGGCGCCAATGGAATGCGGACTGACAATGGCTGGGGATCGTCAAGCAGTGCAACGGTACGAAAATCATTGAACGAAGGGCGGCTGATGTTACCGGCCCGATCACGGATGACGTAGAAAACATAGTACAAACCACTCAAAATTATCTGAGCGGCCGGCAGGAAGAAAGTGCCCCCCGTAGTCAGCATCGGTATCCCTAGTGGATCGCTGACCAAATGCTCGGGACGCGGGTCCATTACCGGGCTGAAGTAAACAAAAAACCTGTCCCCTTGTTCGAATTGCCCCGGCTGCGAGGGATAACCGTTCGCTGGAATGCGGATCTCCAGGCCACCTTCTTGTATCAGGAACGCATTGTTGATCACGGTGCCCGGCGGCGCGTTGACAAACTCCGGAACATCCGGTTGCTCACGGGATGACTCAACGGCATAAGGCGCAATGGTATCGACCCGAAATGCCCCCGGATTGGAGCTGTCGAAGGGGGTTCCCGGTATGCCCGCTTGATTACGGTACTGGGTATTTCTAAGCTCGTAGAAACCGTGTCGAAACTGGGGTGTCGGCGCGGGCACGAACCTGTTGATAACGGGCGGAACCGGGGGGGTAATGGCGGTTAGTTGATAGGGCGCTACCAAGGTGACCCACGTGGGCGGAATCACATCAGTAGGGCGAATCTCGATGCTCATCCAATCGGTGTTCCTTGACGCTACCCCCGTACTCAATTCCACGTTAATACCTACAGGTGCAACCGACGCAGGAATAAGGCCGGTTGCATCATCCAGCGCTTCAACGATCGTAGGCGCATTGAGAACCAAAGGCGCAGGTGCAGTAGTCGAACCACGTTTTTTAGTCATTTCGGTCTCTCCTTGGTGTTTTAAACAGACACGCTCGCTCCCGTCGATGGCATTCAGCCAACCACGCTGACTCGAAAAAACATCCATCAGAGCGATGTAGCCCAACATTCATGCGCTGGGATGACTCGGCTCAAGGCTCGGGGCCATTACCGTCAATCCAGCAGTAGATGGGGTCGGGCGGCGGTGGCGACGTCAGCACCACACGGTCGAACTGCACGAACCTGGAGGCGGAGCGGCCTATGATCGCCCCCGCTCTGGACACCAAATAGCTAGCCTCTCCACCTGCGTTCTCTTTCAATGGGCGGATCAGACGTTCCACATCACGGATCCAGAAGTTGAAGCCGGCTGCATCCCCTCCCGCGTCCCAATAATGCTCAAGGGTTTCCACAATGTTGGGGTCTGGATTGACATCAGGGTATTGGCCATACCCTTGAAACCTGAGCGTGATCAAATCCCCATCAAGGATGTTCGGATCGGGGGGAATGTGTACCTCGACCCCTAACCAAATCGGCGGCTGAGTGCTGCAGGTCAAATACCGGTTGGGGTGGGACTCGGATTGGGGAAACCGGGGGCGTGTGTACATGATGGGAGGAAGGTCGGTTTGCAGCCCGACCCGCGCCACCTGTGAAAATTCCGGGTTCACATTTCCGGCACGATCCTCCAGACGATAAAAACAGAACAGCCAGAGAGCACCCGGGAACCTGCGGAACACGTCGTTGGGCACCTCTACAAAAATGCGGCCATTGGCACTCGTCAGCGGTAGCGAGGTCAGTGTCGGCAAGCCCGTTGGCAGCATATTCAGGTCAGAAAAATACATATGTACCTTGTCACCGACCTCACGTCCTCGATAGCCCGGAGGGATTTCCATGGGCACCATGGGATTGTTGTCCAGGTAGTCCTGAGTTATCGGATCTATCGGGAAAATCGCAGGAGGAAGGAACGCGCCAGCACCAGGGGCATCGCGGTCGATTCTGATAGTCACCGTTTCAGAGGTATCGACGCTGGGACTATCTGGCCGGGTGTTATGGATCCGATACCTGAGATCAACGACAGCGCTGCTCAGTAAAAAGGCCCGAGGAATCGTCAGCGATATGGGAAAGTCGGCATCCGTCAGCGGGCCAACCAGTTCGAACGGGGGGGTATCGGCGGGTCTGGCGCCATGGACAGCCCACTCAAAAATCACATATTGGAACCTGCCTGTAGCGGGTAAAACCGCCCAAGGCGTTTCAAGCAACATCTTCAAATCGTCGAAATAAAATTTAGCGGGGATCAACCCATCCGGTAGTGCATCGACGACTTTTGGCTTATCCAGCACGAGGATACCGCCAGGGCCCGAAGGACCATTCGCATTCGGCTGGGTTGTATTGGAAGTGGTCATCGAAACCTCCCGCAACTCAATCACTCTCGATGCGCCTTTTTGTCTAAAAACTCAGACGGCTCAGGCGCTGTTGGTGCAATTGAACACCTCCTTTACGCCGGCTGATACTGTCAGATTTCACAGGTAGCAGCGCCATTCGTCCGCTTTTCAGCGTCTGACGACAGAGCCATCACCAAGAAATTCTTGACGAGGCCGGTTGACTAGTGTTTTCTGAAACCGGTTTCAGTGAAACACCAAATCCAATAAGAAAGGTTCTGCCGTGACTCCATTTTCCGCCGCCCAGCGCAGCCGCGTGACCATGCTCGACGTCGCCGAGCGCGCCGGGGTGTCCAAGGCCAGCGTGTCGCGCTTTATCGGCGATGACCGCGCGCTGCTCTCTGATGCCATTGCCCTGCGCATCGAACAAGCCATCGAAGCCCTCGGCTACCGCCCCAACCAGATGGCCCGTGGCCTGAAACGTGGGCGCACACGCCTGATCGGCATGTTGGTGGCGGATATCCGCAACCCCTACTCCATTGCGGTGATGCATGGCGTCGAAACCGCTTGCCGCCGGCACGGCTACAGCCTGGTGGTGTGCAACACCGACCGCGATGACGAGCAGGAGCGCCAGCACCTGGCGGCGCTGCGTTCGTACAACATCGAAGGGCTGATCGTGAACACCCTCGGCCATCACCTCGACCAATTGCTGGAGCTGCGACGGGAAATGCCCCTGGTGCTGGTGGACCGCAAGGTCGAACCGCTGCACAGCGACCTGGTGGGCCTGGATAACCCGGCCGCCGTGCACATGGCGCTCGAGCATCTGCAGCAGCAGGGCTACCGCGACGTGTTGATGGTCAGTGAAGCGGCCGACGGCACCAGCTCGCGCCTGGAGCGCCAGGCCGGTTTCATTGCCGAGATCGAGCGCCGCCCGGGGTTGACCGGCAAAGTGCTGGAGCTCGATGACGCCCTGGAAAACAACCTGCACACCTTTCTCGCCAAGCCCGGCGCCAAGGCGCTGTTCTGCGCCAACGGCGTCGCCGCGCTGGCCTGCACCCGTGCGCTCAAGGCGTTGGGCTGCCACCTGTTCGACGACGTTGGCCTGCTCGCCCTGGATGACCTGGACTGGTATCCGCTGGTGGGCAGCGGCATCACCGCCCTCGCCCAACCGACCGAGGCGATCGGCGCCAGTGCGTTTGACTGCCTGCTCAAGCGCTTGCGCGGCGACACCGATCCCACCCGCACCCTGGATTTCCTGCCCGAGTTGATCGTGCGCGGCTCTACTCGGCGCCTTTAAATGTCTTGCACCTTTCTTTGCACCTTCCTTGCACAAAAAATGAAACCGGTTTCAGAGGTACACAACAATGCATAAATACCCCGTCTCCATCAGCCTTTCCAGCTACGGCGCCGACCTGGTACGCCAGCAGGGCCAATTGAGTTTTGTCCAGGTGCTCAGCACTGCCGGCGCCCAACGCATCGAATGGCGCGAAGAACTGTTGACCGACGAGCAACCGGGCGAACTGGCGCAAGCAGCGGCGCAGCAGCATTTGGAATCAGTGTTCTCATCGCCCCTGGAACTCTGGGTCGCCGGTCGCGCCCAGCCCAATGCTGAACTGGCCGCGACCCTGGATCGCGCCCTGGCTTTCGGTTCGCGCTGGTTGAAGGTGTCCCTGGGTTACTTCACCGACACCAACGACCTGCAAAGCCTGCACGCCCTGCTCAGCCGTCACCCGGTCCGGCTCCTGGTGGAAAACGACCAGACGTTGCACGGTGGGCGTATCGAGCCGATGCAACGCTTTTTCAGTGAAGTGGAGCGCCTCGGCCTGCCGGTCAAGATGACCTTCGACATCGGCAACTGGCAGTGGCAGGACCAGTCCGCCCTCACCGCCGCCCGCCTGCTCGGCCGGCATGTGGACTACCTGCACTGCAAAGCCGTGGCCCGTCGCCAGGACGGCAAGCTCGTCGCCCTGCCGCCCGGCCCCACCGACCTGCATTTGTGGGAACAACTGCTCAAGCACATGACCCAAGGTATTACGCGGGCCGTGGAATTTCCGTTGCAAGGCGATGACCTGGTCCAGGTCACCGCCCAGCAGGTCGCCGCCCTCGCCACCCTTGGCCAGCCCCGTCTGGAGAATGCCCATGTCTAAGCTCGATATCCTGTCGTTTGGTGAAACCATGGCGATGTTCGTCGCCGAACAGACCGGCGACCTGGCGCAGGTGGCGCAGTTTCACAAGCGCATTGCCGGGGCCGACAGCAATGTCGCCATCGGCCTGTCGCGCCTGGGGTTCAACGTGGCCTGGCTGAGCCGGGTGGGCAATGATTCCCTGGGCCGTTTTGTGCTCGACAGCCTGAAAAAAGAAGGGCTGGACTGCCGCCACGTAGCGGTCGACCCGCTGCACCCCACCGGTTTTCAACTCAAGTCCCGTGAAGACGGCGGCGCCGATCCCCAGGTCGAATACTTTCGCAAAGGCTCGGCGGCCAGCCACTTGTCTATCGAGGCCATCCAACCGGCATTGCTGCAAGCGCGCCACCTGCACGCCACCGGCATTCCAGCGGCCTTGTCCGACGCCACGCGAGCACTGTCTCGCGAGTTGATGATGCAAATGCGCAAGGCCGGGCGCAGCGTGTCGTTCGACCCGAACCTGCGCCCATCGCTATGGCCCGACGAGCAGCAGATGATCCGCGAGATCAATGCCCTCGCCGCCCTGGCCGACTGGGTATTACCGGGCTTGAGCGAAGGCCGTTTGCTCACCGGCTTTGATGACCCGGCCGATATTGCCGCCTTCTACCTGGACCAGGGCGCCGAAGCCGTGGCCATCAAGCTGGGGCCGGACGGGGCTTACTACCGGACCCGCATGGACCAAGGTTTCATCGCCGCCGTGCCGGTGGAAACCGTGGTGGATACCGTCGGTGCCGGCGATGGTTTCGCCGTCGGCATGGTCAGTGCCCTGCTTGAAAACCTCAGTTTCCCCGAGGCCGTGCAGCGCGGTAACTGGATCGGCAGCCGTGCCGTGCAGAGCCGTGGCGATATGGAAGGCTTGCCGTTCAGGGCAGACCTGCCCCTGGCACAGAAGGCGAGCTGAGCAAAGGCGCCGCAGCCCGGCGCGGGGTAAGCCCGCACACCACAACCTGTTGCAACAACTACAACAAGCTCAGGAGCAACACCATGGATACCGTGAAACTCGCCACCCGCCGCTGGTGGTACATCATGCCGATCGTTTTTATCACCTACAGCCTGGCCTATCTGGACCGCGCCAACTATGGCTTCGCCGCCGCCTCCGGGATGGCCGAAGACCTGATGATCACCCCCGGGATGTCGTCGCTGCTCGGCGCGCTGTTTTTCCTGGGCTACTTTTTCTTCCAGGTGCCGGGGGCGATGTATGCCCAGAAGCGCAGCGTTAAAAAGCTGATCTTTGTCAGCCTGATCCTGTGGGGCGGCCTGGCGACGCTGACGGGCGTGGTGTCCAACGCCTATATGCTGATCGCCATCCGCTTCATGCTCGGGGTGGTTGAAGCGGCCGTGATGCCGGCGATGCTGGTGTACCTGTGCCACTGGTTCACCCGTGCCGAGCGCTCGCGCGCCAATACGTTCCTGATTCTCGGCAACCCGGTGACCATGCTGTGGATGTCGGTGGTCTCGGGCTACCTGGTGCAGCACTTCAGCTGGCGCTGGATGTTCATCATCGAAGGTTTGCCGGCGGTGATCTGGGCCTTTATCTGGTGGCGCCTGGCCGATGAGCGGCCCAAGGATGCCAAATGGCTCAGCGACAGCGAGAAACAGGATCTGGAGACCGCCCTGGCCGCCGAGCAGGTGGGCATCAAGGCGGTGAAGAACTACGCCGAAGCCTTCCGCTCGCCCAAGGTGATCGTGCTGGCCCTGCAGTTTTTCTGCTGGAGCATCGGCGTGTACGGCTTTGTGTTGTGGCTGCCGTCGATCCTCAAGGCGGGTTTGAAAATGGATATGGTCGAGGCCGGCTGGTTGTCGGCCCTGCCTTATCTCGCGGCGGTGATCGGCATGCTGGTGGTGTCGTGGGGCTCGGACAAACTGCAAAAGCGTAAACGCTTTGTGTGGCCACCGTTGCTGATTGCCTCCATCGCGTTCTACGGCTCCTACACGCTTGGCGCCGAACATTTCTGGTGGTCCTACACCTTGCTGGTGATCGCCGGCGCCTGCATGTACGCGCCCTACGGTCCGTTCTTCGCCATCGTCCCGGAAATCCTGCCGGCCAACGTCGCCGGTGGCGCCATGGCGCTGATCAACAGCATGGGCGCGCTGGGTTCATTCGGTGGTTCGTACCTGGTGGGTTACCTCAATAGCAGCACCGGCTCGCCCGGCGCCTCGTACCTGCTGATGAGCGGCGCGTTGCTGCTGTCGGTGGTGCTGACGATTTTCCTCAAGCCCGGCGCCAGCGATCGCGTACGGGCGCCAACCCTGGAGTTGAAGGTCAAAACCTCATGAAAAAGTCTGTTGTGCTGTACAAAAAACTCTCCGCGCCGCTGATGGCTCGCCTGCATGAACAGGCCGATGTCACGCTGATCGACGCGCTGGACGACACGGGCCTGGCCAAACTGCGCGACGCGCTGCCCAGCGCCCATGGCCTGCTCGGCGCCAGCCTGCGCCTGGATGCCAGACTGCTGGACCTGGCGCCCCGCCTGGAAGCGGTGGCCAGCGTCTCGGTGGGGGTCGACAACTACGACATCGACTACCTGACCCGGCGCGGCATCCTGCTCAGCAACACCCCGGACGTGCTCACCGAAACCACCGCCGACACCGGTTTTGCGTTGATCCTGGCCACCGCACGCCGGGTGGTCGAGCTGGCCGACATGGTGCGCGCCGGCCAATGGAACAAGAACATCGGCCCGGCGCACTTCGGTACTGACGTGCACGGCAAAACCCTGGGCATCATCGGCATGGGGCGCATTGGTGAAGCCCTGGCGCAGCGCGGGCATTTCGGCTTCGGCATGCCGGTGATCTACCACAGCCACTCACCCAAGCCGCAGGTGGAACAGCGTTTCGGCGCGCAGTACCGCAGCCTGAACGACTTGCTGCAAGAGGCTGACTTTGTCTGCCTGACCTTGCCGCTGACCGCCGAAACCGAGAAGCTGATTGGCGCCGAAGCATTCAGGCGGATGGGGCCGGAGACGATCTTCATCAACATCTCGCGGGGCAAGGTGGTGGACGAAGCGTCGTTGGTCGAAGCCTTGCAGCAGCGCACCATCCGGGCGGCGGGGCTGGATGTGTTCGAGCGTGAGCCGCTCAATCACGAGTCGCCGTTGCTGCGGTTGAACAACGTGGTCGCCACGCCGCATATCGGCTCGGCAACCCAAGAGACGCGCGAGGCGATGGCCAAGTGTGCGGTGGATAATCTGTTGCAGGCGCTGGCCGGGCAAAAGCCGACGAACCTGGTGAACCCGGGGGCGTGGAAGCCATAGCAGAGAGGGGGGGAAGACTTTTTGTAGGAGCGAGCTTGCTCGCGAAAAACCCTCAGACGCCGCGTTCATTCAGGAAACACGCGTCATCGTTGACGTTTTTCGCGAGCAAGCTCGCTCCTACAGATTTTGGCCTTATTGCAGGTCAGATGACGAAGCGCGCCACCATCCCATTCAGGTCCACCGCCAGGCGCGACAGTTCATGGCTGGCCGAGCTGGTCTGGTTGGCACCCGCCGCCGACTGGGTCGCCAGGTCGCGGATGTTGACCAGATTGCGGTCCACTTCGCGGGACACTTGGGCTTGCTCTTCCGAGGCACTGGCAATCACCAGGTTACGCTCGTTGATCAGGCTGATCGATTGAGTGATCTGCTCCAGGGCCACACCGGCGGCGCGAGCCATTTCCAGGGTGGCATGGGTACGCTGGTTACTCTGCTGCATCGACTGCACGGCTTCGCCGGTTCCGCTCTGGATGCCGGCGACCATTTTTTCGATCTCTTGAGTCGACTGTGCGGTGCGATGGGCCAGCGCCCGCACTTCGTCGGCCACCACCGCGAAACCGCGCCCGGCTTCACCGGCGCGGGCCGCTTCAATCGCCGCGTTGAGCGCCAGCAGGTTGGTCTGTTCGGCAATCGCGCGGATCACGTCCAGCACTTTGCCGATATCACGCCCCTGGGACGCCAGGCCTTCGATCAGCACCGAGGTGTTTTGCACATCCTGGGTCATCGTCTGGATGGCCTCGACGGTTTCGACCACGCGGTCGCGTCCCGCACGGGCGGCCTGGTTGGACTGGCCGGACGCTTCGGAGGTCGACACCGCGTTACGCGCCACCTCTTCCACGGCAGCGGTCATTTCGTTGACGGCCGTGGCGGCCTGGTCGATTTCATTGTTCTGTTGTTGCAGGCCCCGGGACGCTTCCTCGGTGACCGCACTCAGCTCTTCGGCGGCGGAGGACAACTGTGTGGCGGAGCCGGCGATATGCTGGATGGTCTGGCGCAAGTTGGCTTGCATGGCGGACAAGGCACTGAGCAAACGCGCCGGTTCGTCCTTGCCATCGTCCTCGATCACTTTGCTGAGGTTGCCACCGGCGATGGTCTCGGCCACTTCCACGGCTTTGCGCAATGGCGTGACGATGCTCCTGGTCAGCGCCCAGGCCAGACACACTGTCAGCAAAGCGGCTACTACCGAGACCACGATGACACCGATGATGGCACTTTGATAACTCTGCTCGGCATCATCATTGGCCTGCCGGGCATCGGCCACATTGATCGCGATCAGCTTGTTCAACTGTTCACCCATCTGATCGGTGCCGTCCTTGATGCGGGTGTTGATCAGGGTACGCATCTCATCGAGCTTGCCTTGCTTGGACAAAGCCAGCATCTCGGCCTGGGCCTTGATGTAGTTGTCCAGGGTGACGATAAACGTCTTGTACAAGGCCGCCTCCTCCGGGCCGGCTGGCATCACCGCATAACCGGCCTGAGCGGTTTTCACTTTATCAAGCAATACACCGATACGGGTTTCGGCCTCCTGCAGGCCCGCCGCCTCACGGTTGACCAGCACCCGAAATGACAGGATACGCAAGCGCAGTACGTTCTCCGTGATAACCCCTAGATAAGTGACGCTGGGCAGTTGGTTGGTGGCCATGTCCGCCGACGCCTGACGCATCAACGTCATGCGATTAACCGCAAACATTCCCAATACCACGACCAATAAGGCAATCAATGCAAAACCGAGAGAAGCTCGAGGGGCAATATTCAGATGGCGAAGGGACATAGATGCGCTCTCATAAGATGTGTTTGCATGCGTCCCTGCCGCGAACGATCCGTCGGCGTCAACGCGCGGCTCAGACCTTGGTCACCATTGTTGTAATTGATAGGTGACCTGCCCAGGCTATCGGCAAGCACCGGCGGTTTATGCAGGGTCTTTATAAATATTTTTTTACACTTCTGACGATTAGCAGTTTCTGGCATCCTGCGTCTCCATTTTCTGACCCGAGCCCTCATTTTGTCTGACGCTCATGCCCCCCAACCGCGCTATAAATCCGACCTGATCTACGGCCTGGAAGACCGTCCGCACTTCACCGCAGCGATTTTTGCCGCGTTACAGCACGTGCTCGCCAGTTTCGTCGGGATCATCACGCCCACCCTGATTGTAGGCGGTGTTCTGGGACTGGGTAGTGAAGTGCCGTACCTGGTGAGCATGGCGCTGTTCGTCTCGGGGCTGGGGACTTTTGTGCAGGCGCGCAAGTTCGGCCCGGTGGGTTCCGGCCTGCTGTGCCTGCAGGGCACCAGTTTTTCGTTTATCAGTGTGATCCTCAGCGCCGGCTTCATGGTCAAGGCCCGGGGCGGCGGGACCGATGAAATTCTCTCGACGATCTTCGGTATCTGTTTTTTTGCAGCCTTTATCGAAGTGGTGCTCAGCCAGTTCATCGGCAAACTGCGCAAACTGATCACCCCGGTTGTCACCGGCACCATCATTACCCTGATGGGTTTGTCGCTGATCAAGGTGGCGGTCACCGACATGGCCGGCGGCTTTGGCTCCAGCGACCTGGGCGCGGCGGGCAACATGGGGCTGGCGGCACTGGTGCTGCTGACCATCGTGGCTCTGAACCGCTTCAGCAACCCGTTCCTGCGCCTGGGTTCGATCGTGATCGGCCTGACCCTGGGCTTTGTCGTGGCTTGGTGGATGGGCCGCGTGGACATGGCCGCCCTGCCCCAGGTGCCGCTGATCAGCGTACCGGTGCCGTTCAAGTACGGTTTCTCGTTCGATTGGGTCGCGTTTATCCCGGTTGCCGTGATCTTCCTGATTTCGCCGCTTGAAGCGGCCGGTGACCTGACCGCCAACTCGATGATTTCGCAACAGCCGGTCAAGGGCCCGCTGTATATCAAGCGCATCAAGTCCGGGCTGCTGGCCGACGGCCTCAATTCGGCCATGGCCGCCACCTTCAACAGCCTGCCGATGGTGACCTTCGCCCAGAACAACGGCGTGATCCAGCTGACCGGTGTGGCCAGCCGCTACGTGGCGTACTTTATCGCCGGCCTGTTGGTGTTGCTGGGGTTGTTCCCGATGATCGGCGCGGTACTGCAACTGATGCCCAAGCCGGTGCTCGGTGGCGCGACGCTGATCATGTTCGGCACCGTGGCCGTGGCCGGAATCAAGATCCTCGCCGAAGCCGGGCTGCACCGACGCAACGTGCTGATCGTGGCGATCTCCCTGGGCATGGGCCTGGGCGTCGCCGCCGTGCCGGAAGTGTTGCGCGACCTGCCCAAGGCCCTGCACAACATCTTTGAATCGCCGATCACCGTGGGCGCATTTTGTGCGATCGTGCTGAACATTTTCCTGCCCGAAGAGTTCATAGAGCTGGAAGAAGACGAATTCGACCCGGAGTCTTCTACCCTCAAAGTCATGCAAGACCCGGACGTTACGCAATAGGAGCAACTTTCAGATGCGCAAGCTCATGGTTCTATCGTTACTGCTGCTGACCTTGAGCGCCTGCGCGCTGTTCCCCCACCGCGACCCGGTCAACATCACGGTGGTGGGGATCGAGCCCCTGCAAAGCCAAGACCTGGAAGTGCGTTTCGCCGTGAAGCTGCGGGTACAGAACCCCAATGAAACGGCCATCGACTACAGCGGCATCGCCCTGGACCTGGACGTCAATGGCCGGCCGCTGGCATCAGGCGTGAGTGACCAGGCAGGCTCGGTGCCGCGCTTTTCCGAGACCGTGCTGATGGTGCCGGTAAGTGTTTCGGCATTTTCCGTACTGCGCCAAACTCTGGGCTTGAGCCAGACTCAAAGCCTGAACAACCTGCCCTACGTGCTGCGCGGCAAGCTGGCGGGCGGGTTGTTCGGCACCATGCGCTTTGTGGAGCGTGGCACGTTGGACCTGCCGAACACGGCTACCTGGTAACGACCATGCAACCGACCTTGCTCACCGAACGACTGATCCTGCAACCACTGACCCTGGCCGACGCCGAGGGCATCCAACAGCAATTCCCGCACTGGGAAGTCGTGCGCTACCTCAACGCCCTGGTGCCCTGGCCCTATCCGGCCGATGGCGCACGCACCTATCTGGAACAAATCGCCCTGCCCGCCATGGCCCGTGGTAAGGAATGGCACTGGTCGATCCGCCTGAAAAGCGCGCCGGACAGGTTAATCGGCAATATCAGCCTGATGGACGAACACGATAACAACCGTGGTTTTTGGCTCGGCCCACAATGGCAAAGGCAAGGCTTGATGCGCGAAGCCTGTGCGGCGGTGAACGACTACTGGTTTGGCGTACTGGAGCGGCCACTGTTGAGGGTGCCCAAGGCGGCGCCGAACCTGGCGTCGCGCCGGATTTCCGAGCGTGAAGGGATGCGCTGGGTGCGCACGGATCAAGGCGAGTTCGTTGAAGGTACCTTCCCGCGGGACCTCTGGGAAATGACTCGCGAGCAATGGCTGGAATACCCACGCCTGAGCCAATGAGGCTGCAAATGTGGGAGCCGGCCCTCCCACACAGCTGAGCGGTGTTCAGTCAGCGATGAAGCGTACGCCCGGCTTGGCCCGCTCATCGACCGTCAACTCAAACACATCCGGCCGGGCATAATGCCCCACCACGTCGTAGTCATAGCGCGCACGCACCAGCTCGTCCGTATCGATCTGCGCCGTCAACAAGCCTGCCTCACCGCGCAATGGCCCGGCGAGCACATCGCCCATCGGCCCGACAATCACACTGCCGCCCGCGATCAACGGGCGCTGCGCCGGCCAGTTGGCCACTTCCACACCCAGCGCCTCGGGCGATGGCTGCACCTGGCAGGCGCTGACCACGAAACAGCGACCTTCGTGGGCCACATGGCGCATGCTGACTTGCCACATCTCGCGTTCATCCACTGTCGGCGCACACCACACTTCGACGCCCTTGGCGTACATTGCCGTGCGCAGCAACGGCATCATGTTTTCCCAGCATACGGCGCCGCCGATGCGCCCTATGGCGCTGTCGATCACCGGCAGGGTCGAGCCGTCGCCCTTGCCCCAAATCAATCGTTCGGTGCCGGTGGGCATCAGCTTGCGGTGCTTGGCCACCAGGCCGCCCGTCGGTTCGAAATACAGCATGGTGCAATACAAGGTGCTGCCACTGCGTTCGATCACACCGAGCACCAGGTTCGCCCCCGTACGCGCCGACAATTCGGCCAGCGCCTGCGTCTCCGCGCCCGGCACATCAATGGCATTGGCAAAATAGCGGGCGAAAGCTTCGCGACCTTCGGGCAGGCGGTAACCCAATTGCGTGCCAAACCCTTCACCTTTGGGATAACCGCCCAGCAGGGCTTCCGGCATCACCACCAGTTGTGCGCCGCTGCGTTTGATTTCTTGCTCATACGCCAGGATTTGCTCAAGGGTTTCGGCCTTGCCGCCAGGCAAGGCACCGATTTGCAGGGCAGCCACTATCGAAACAGGCATCAGGTTCACTCCGAATGAGGGGGGTTGCCCATTTTCCCGCCAGCCTCGATCATGAATAAAGCCCACCTCAGTGCTAAATGATATGAGCCAAATGAATATCACCCAGGTCGACCTGAACCTGCTGAAAACCTTCGAAGCCCTGCACGACGAGTCGAGTGCCAGCCGGGCGGCCTTGCGCCTGGGTGTCACGCAATCGGCCATCAGCGCAGGTTTGCGCCGCCTGCGCGAGGTGTATGGCGATCAATTGTTTGTGCGTACAGGGCGTGGCCTGGCGCCGACGTTGCGGGCCAATCAGTTGAAACCGGTCATCAGCGAAGCGCTGGACCGCTGTCGCCAAAGCCTGGCAATGGTCGACCCGGGTAACCAGCAGTATCAGGGACGCTCGGTGGTGGTGGGTTTGTCCGATGATTTCGAGATTGCCTATGGCCGTCGGCTGATGGACGCAATCGCACAACGCGCACCGAAACTGCGGGTGATTTTCCGTCAGACCCACAGCCAGATTGTCGCTGCCGCCCTGCTTGATCGCACCCTCGACCTGGCGATCACCGCCGGTGGTTTCGCCCAAGGCCGGCTCAGTCGCCAAGTCGTGGGAGAAGGTGATTACCGCTGCCTGGTGGACTCGGACCAGGCCAGCATCAGCCTGGACGAGTTCGTCACACGCGAACATGTGCTGGTGTCGTCGGGCGGGTTTATCGGGATTACCGATGAGGGGCTGGCGGCGCAGGGGCTGAGCCGCCAGGTGTGTGCATCCACCAGCCACTTTGCGGCGCTGCCGTACTTGCTCAAGGGCAGCCAGGCGGTCGCCACCATTCCGGGGCACGCCGCCGAGGCGATTGCGCGCATGACCGGCTTGCGCGTACTGCCCTGCCCGCTGGCGCTGCCGCGCTATCCGGTGGAGTTGGGCTGGCGCACCCAGGCCCAGCTCGACCCCCTGTTGCTGAAGGTACGCGAGGCGATCGTGGCGTGCTTTATTTAGCCGCCGCCATCAGCTTGTTGACTTCACTGCGCACCATGTTGGAAAACTCCGGCGGCGACATGCCGTCGAGTTCCGCGCGGACCCATTCGGCCCACTTGCCCTTGCGCTTGGCACGCTCGCCGAACAGCCGCGCGGCCTCCCCCTTGGCCTTGCCCAGGTTGGTTTGCCACAGCTCGTAAAGTCGGGACTTTTCATCTTCCAGCTCGGCGCGTTCGGCGAGGGTCTTGTTGGCGAGATTGAAGCTCATGTTGAATTACCTGCTGCACAAATAGGCGACATCTTACACTGTAGGTCGAAACTTCCTGATCCGGATTTAGCCTTCGACGGCCTCGGCGCAAAAAAACTGCAACTTTTGCCGAGGCCCGATACTCCATTGTTCACTGTCACATCCACTTGCAAGGAGTCACCCAATGGCCCGCAAAACCGCTGCCCAAGCCGTCGAAGACCAAATCAAGGATCAAGCCTTCAGCGAATTGACCGCGCTGATAGAAGAGTCGGACAAGCTGCTTAAAAGCAGCGCATCCCTGGTGGGTGAAGAAGGAGAAACCCTGCGCGAGCAGGTTGCCATCAAACTCAAGCAAGCGCTGGACTCGGTGTCCAACGTACGTGAACGCAGCAAGCCGGTGGTCGATGCCACCGAAACCTACATCGGTGGCCATCCATGGCAGACCGTCGCGATTTCCGCAGGCTTCGGCCTGGTCGTCGGCCTGTTGCTGGGTCGCCGCAACTGATCGAATCGGGCTGCGCCAGCGCTGGCGCAGCCTGTTTTATTCGCCGGCCAGCTCTCGCAGCCGCGCCAACTCCTCGGCATCCACCTCGATACCCTGCGCGTCCGACCGCTCCCGTGTGCGATGACGCCGATCCCCCGGCAACCGCCGCAACCCTGCCGCATGCATCTGGCGCACCAATTCCTGGCTACGCTCGGCAAAGCTTTGCCCGGCGGTCTTGCTCGGGTCGATCACAATCAATAACTGCCCCGTCCAGGGCGTACGCGCCCCTGGATGGTCGGCCCAATTGAATTCGAAAGAAAAATTGCCGCCGGTCAAGGCCGCCGCCAGCAACTCCACCATCATCGACAAGGCCGAGCCCTTGTGCCCGCCAAAGGGCAGCAATGCGCCCCCTTCCAATATGGCCTTCGGATCCTGGGTCGGCTGGCCCAGGCTGTCCACGCCCATGCCCGGCGGCAGGCGCTCGCCCTTGCGTGCCGCGATCTGTACATCACCATGGGCAATGGCGCTGGTCGCCAGGTCAAACACAATCGGCGCGCCATCGGCACGCGGGGCGGCGAAAGCAATCGGGTTGGTACCGAACAACGGACGGTCGGCGCCATGGGGCACCACGCAGGTCATGCTGTTGACCACGCTCAACGCCACCAGCCCCTCTTCGGCGAACGGCTCGACGTCAGGCCACAACGCGGCAAAGTGATGGGAGTTATGAATGGCCAACAGTGCGATTCCGGCACTGCGGGCTTTTTCCACCAGCAGCGGGCGCGCAGCCTCAAGCGCCGGCTGGGCGAAACCATTACCGGCATCCACCCGCACAAAGCCTGAGGCGACATCGGTGACCACCGGTTCGGCCTTGCCATTCACCCAGCCGCTGGCCAGGGTGCTGACATAACCGGGTATACGGAAAATCCCGTGACTATGCGCGCCATCGCGCTCGGCGCCGGCACAGTTGCGGGCCAAGGTCGCGGCCACCTGCGGCGAGGTACCGTGCAATACGAAGACCCGATGCAGCAACGCCACCAGCTCGGCAAAACCGATGCGGACCAACGCCCGCTCATGGACCTGTGACATCTGAAGCTCCGATTTTATGATTGGAAGGGGCAACAAGACTGGGTAGCCAGGCCGACGATTAAACACCGGGGGGCAAGCCCACTGTCAACCTGCGTTTTTCGTTCCCAGCAGAGGCATAGATATCTACACAAATGATGACCCTGACGCGCTGTTTGCTGTGTTTTTGATCTTGCTTGTGATCTTGATCTCAGGCGCCCCGTTAAACCACGCTGGCCGAACGCAGGCTTGAATCCGTGGGTAACCCGGCAGGACGCCGGGTTAGCCGCCCCGCGCCATGGATGGCGCGTGGCGGCGGCCCACGGATTCAAGCCTGTGTTCGGGCACACCGAGCCTGAGCGAGGTGCCGAGTGGTGGGGCAAGGACCTTTTGGTTACTTTTGGGTCCTTCCAAAAGTGACCCGCTGTAAGAGCGGAACCATAAGCCGCCGTTACCGCAGCAATGGATATGTACTCGGTCACTCCAACAGGTCGGCTCATAGGCCGCCACGGGAGCAAGCTCCCTCGCCACAAGGTCTCAACTTGGCACCGGAGTTGTGGAGGTATCCAGGCTTCAGAAGACAACAAACGAGAACCACTCCCAATTGAAATGCAATCACCATGATGGCAGTTCTCGTCATCCTGCTACGGAGGTTAGAATGTGCGAAATCAGGATGAGTTGATGACCGAAAAGTCCCTTTCAGAAGCCGAATATGACGCCATCACCGATGCGGCCGCGCATTGGTGCATGCGCATGCACGCCAGCGATTGCACGCACGCTGAACGTCAGGCTTTTGCCCAATGGCACGACGCCCACCCCCTGCACGCTTTTGAATACGCCGCGATGCTGGAGATCTGGGACGTCGCCGACCACCTGCCACGCCATGAGCCCAGCGCTGGGGCAGTACCGCTGCCGTTCAAGCCACGCAGCCGTTGGCGCACTTATGCGGTCGCAGCGGCGATCAGCCTGGTGGCATTGCCCCTGGCGGCCTTCACCGGCTGGGAAGCGGGCTGGGTGCCCAGCGCTTATGAACGCTATGACGCCACGCACGGGTTGCGCCAGGTCACCCTGGGCGATGGCAGCCAGGTGGAACTCAACCTGGGCACAGAGTTGGTCTACAGCAACTATAAGGACCAGCGTCGGGTCACGCTGAAAAAAGGCGAAGCCTTCTTCAACGTCAGCCACGACCGTGCCCACCCGTTTATCGTGCAGGCCGGCGAAGGCCAGGTGCGGGTCACCGGCACCCAGTTCAACGTCTGGAAATATGAAGACCAGGTGCGGGTGATGCTGTTGGAGGGCTCGGTACAGGTCGCCAGCGACAACCTGCACGCCAGCGTACCGCTGAACCCCGGCATGCAGGCCAGCTACCAACCCGGCGACGCGACACCGCGCGTGCAGGCGACCGCCCCCGACGATACCGCGCTGGCCTGGCGCCAGGGCAAGCTGATCCTCGACAACCTGGCGCTTTCCGACGCATTGCCTTTGATCAACCGCTACCTGGACAAACCGGTGATGCTGGCGGACGCCAGTACCGGGGCGATTCGCATCGGTGGCATCTACAACATCAACGAGGTCAACAACCTCATCCCGTCCCTGCCTAAAGTGCTGCCGGTCTACCTGACCCAGAACCTGGAAGGCAACCCCGTCCTCAATTCCATCCCGCGTAAAGCCCCCAAAGGTTGAGCCTTCTACCTGCCAAGGCCGCTTCGTTCGTGCCCGCAGTGTCCATTTTTGAAACACCTTGCGCCTCTGGATCGCCCACTCTAGGCGAATTCATCGTTTTGTCATGCGCAGTGTTTCATTGCTGAGACACCTTCAGACAAGACTGGGCATATCCCATCAGAGGGCTGTTGTTTCATCAATGAAACACCCTGACCATCACTTCGCCCCACAAGAAACTCAACCCTTTGAATAACAACGATAAATAAAAAGCGGCACAGCTTCTGCTCTATTCCTTACAGCGCTGTTTAGGGTCAGCGCGAAGAATAAGGAATGCCGCCGTGGCCACACTCACTCAAGTTTCGATGAACATGCTGCTGATCAGCTGTGCACTCAGTGTCGGCCTCAGCGTTCCGAGCTATGCGGGTGACGGCGTTATCGTGACAGGCCGCGATGTACAAGGTCACATGTACGGGCGTCCCCCTTTCGGGCCAGACCCCTACCCCACCACCGCCAACGCCAACCCAAGCCGGGAAGTCATAGGCGCCACGGGCGAGCTCAGTGATGCGGCGATCGGCGGCATCAGCAGCGGTTCGAGCATCGTGCAAGCGGTCCAATCCAGCAGCAACTTGACCCACTTGCAAGCCACTCAGAACGGCATGTCGACCCTGGGTGCCGGCTCTGCCGCCGGCCACGGTGCAGGCAGCGGCGTGGGTGGGCAGATCAGCGACTCGATCCAGCGCGGCATGGCGCCCCTGAACAACATCGGCAGCATGATGGGGGGCAAATGATGAACCGTTCCCTGGTGCTACTTGCCCTGCTGGGCAGTGCTGCGGCCATGGCCGACAACACCGCGACAATCAACAACAGCGGGCAGGACTACGGCGGCAACCTGTCGATCAACCAGGCTGCAGGCAGCCAGCAACAGATGGCCAACAACCGCGCCGTCACCCTGGGCGGCCAGGCCACCACTCTCAACATCCAGCGAATGGATGGCAATGTCGATCCCTCCCTGAACGCCAAGGCGGCGATCCAGGGCACCTCTTTCAGCAACGGCAACGGTGTACTGGGCTTCAACCAGTCGGCCGGGGCCAATAACCAATCAGTCAATGCCGTGCGGATCAGCGTAAACCCTGCCCCGCTCAGCATCGACGACAGCGTCTTGTTGCAACAGAACACCACGACGCTGGCAACCGACTCAGGGCTCACCCCCACCACTGGCAGCCGCCAGGTCGTGACAAGCGACCAGGCCTTCACCGGCAGCCGAGGAGTGATTCAGGTGAACCAGAGTGCCGGGGTGGGGAACCGAGTGGCTAACACCCTGGGCATCACTATCAAGTAAGCGCTTGGTAGCACACGTTAGACCGTACCAACACTTAACCAACTAATTAGAAGCAAGGAGAAACACCATGAAACCTCAAATGGCTCTGAAACCACTGGTTTTCGCTCTCGCCGCACTCATGGCTGCCGCTGCTCAAGCAGGGGGTGGCTGGCACCCTGCCCCTCAACCCACCGGCACTGTTGCCTCCGTCGTGACGGACGTGCAAAAAAGTGCACACAACAAATTCAACGATACCAAAACCGAGAACAATGCTTCGGCTGATGGCTCGGTCACCAACAACAGCGGTAACGTTGGGGTAAACGCGCAGTCGGGCTCGGGCAACCAAGCTGACAACGCCGGTGCTATCTCCAGTGCCAAAGGCGACTTTGCAACGGTGTTTGCAGTGATCGACGTGGATCAAGGCAGCACCCACAACACCTTCACCAACAAAGGCACGCAAAACAATGCGTCGCTGGATAACTCGGTGAACAGCAACTCCGGCAACGTGGGCTACAACGGTCAGGCCGGCCAGGGCAACCAGGGTAAAAACAACCTGGCGATCACCACCGCCGATGGTAAAAACATCGCGGCAGCCTCCAACACCGAGCAAAATTCGCTCAACAACACCTTCCTCAACACCGCGGCTACCAGCCACGGCTATGGCTGGGGCAGCAAGGCTCAATACGTGTCCAACAACTCCAGCCTCGACAACTCGGTTAACCGCAACTCCGGTAACGTGGGTGTGAACCTGCAATCCGGTGCCGGCAACCAAGGCAGCAACAGCCTGTCGATCGGCCAGGGTTGCAGCGTCTGCGCCAGCGGCGTGCGCTTCTGATCCAATGGGGCCTTGCCAACAAGGCCCTTTTTTATTCCAGTGTCCAGCAGGTCATACGATCATGCGCCTCGCGACCCTCACCCTCCTGATGCTGCTCACCGGCCCTGCGTGGGCAGGCACCATGGCGGTTTCCGCCATGCCTGGCGGTGCAGTCATCTTCAAGAAGGTCGAGAGTATTCGTGAGCGGCGCTTCGCCAACCTGGTGGAACAGAAAACCGATTTCAGCTGCGGTGCCGCGGCACTTGCCACCATCCTGCGCCAGGCCTATTGGCTGGACGTCGACGAAGATCATGTCATCAAAGGCATGCTGGTAACCGCCGACCAGAACCTGGTACGTACCCAGGGATTTTCCATGCTGGACATGAAGCGCTATCTCGAAAGCATCGGCATGCGTGCCCGAGGCTACAAAATTGCGCCAGAGACGCTGGTGACGGTGAGAATCCCCGTAGTGGTATTGCTGGAAATTCGAGGCTACAAGCATTTTGTGGTGATGCAGCGCGCCGACAAGGACTGGGTGTATATCGGCGACCCGGTGCTGGGCCATAAACGCTACTCGAAGGACGACTTCGTCAAGGGCTGGAATGGCATCGTATTCGCCGTGCTGGGCGAGGGTTATGACAAGACCAATGTCTTGCTCACTCCGCCCACGCCACTGACCGCCAGGAACATGATGAACCAGTTCAAGCCTCTGGCCGATACCGAGCTGATGGACTTCGGTTTTATCCAAAGCGACTTCTTCTAGAAGCGCAATAAGGAGCAGGACGCTCCAGGAGCTGAAGATGAACACTTCCCGCTGGCTGACCGCCTTGTGTCTGGCAGCCGCAATGCCTGCTTATGCGTCATCGGGGTTCAAACCGATCGAACTCAAGGATTCGGAAATGGCCGACCTGCGTGGCCGTTACGTAATGCCGGGGCGAATCATCAGCTTCGGCATTGTGATGAGCAGCACCTGGACCAACGCCGTGGGCGACACCATTACCGGCAAGGCCAGCATGCAGATCGATAAAACCACGATCACCCCGCAGTTCTATGTACAGACTACCGGCGCCTCCGGTAGCGGGACGAACCAGCACACCGGCACCGGCAACGTGGTAGGCGGCGCGGGCCTGGGCAGCGGCCAGGGCGTGACCCAGAGCGTGCGCACGGCCGGCGATGGCAACACCGCCTACAACGATGTGGGCATCAACATCAGCCAGAACGGCTTCGCCCCTGCCAATGCCGTGCAATCGGGCCAAGTGCTGGTCGCCGGCGGTACCGTCACCGGCGATAGCGCGGCAGGCCACGTGAGCGTATCAGCCAACAACGGCGGCCTGCAGATGGCGATCCAGGCCAATCATAACCAAGGCAACAGCCTGCAGCAGATCGGCGGCGGGAATGTGTTGCAAGGTACGGTATTGACCGGCAACTCCAACTTCGTCAACAACATGACCCAGCTCAATGTCGTGATGAACAATGGTCTGAACAATCGCGCGTTGAACTGCAACTTGGATCAACTCAAAGGCCTACGCAATCTCGGTTATTGAACTACGCTGACCCTCGACACTTAAGCATTAAAAAGGACGGCTTATTTCATGCAACGATCGTTATCGCTACGTGCGGTGGTCTGTTTGAGTACACTCCTGCCCGCATCCATGTTGTATGCAGCGTCAGATACCGATGTCGAAACCCTCAAACAGGAGCTCCTCGAGCTCAAACAGCGTTACGAAGTGCAGCAAAAAGCCCTCGCGGTGCTGGAACAGCGTGTACGCCAGGTCGAAGACCAACCGGCAACACCCGCGCCGCGACGCCTGGCCAAGTCGCCCGCCGACTTCAAGAAAGGCGGCACGGCTGTCGCCGGCACAGGTGCCGCAGCGGCGTCCGGAGGCGCGGCAGGCGGCGGCAGTTCCTACGGGCAGTCTCTCAAGGATGATTCGGCCCCCGCGCAAAGTGTGAGCAACCTTTATAACGAAGCCAGCGGCTTTTTCGGCAATGGCAAGTTCAGCGTTGAAACCGGCATTACCTATGCCCGCTACGATGCGCGCCAATTGACCCTCAACGGCTTCCTGGCGCTGGATTCGATCTTCCTGGGCAATCTCAACCTGGACCGGATCAAGTCCGATAGCTGGACCCTTGACCTGACCGCGCGCTACAACGTCGATAACCGTTGGCAGTTCGACGTGAACGCGCCGGTGGTGTACCGCGAGTCGACCTACCAGTCGAGCGGCGCCGGCAACGATGCCACCGCGACATCGGAAGCTTCAGTCACCCGCAATCCAACCCTGGGTGACGTGAACTTCGGCGTAGCGTACAAATTCCTCGACGAAACTCCAAGCCTGCCGGATGCAGTGGTCTCTCTGCGGGTCAAGGCACCTACGGGTAAAGACCCGTTTGGCATCAAGCTGATCAAGCAACCCGACAACGACAACCTTTTCCTGCCCGAAAGCCTGCCTACGGGTAACGGTGTCTGGTCGATCACCCCTGGTATTTCCCTGGTCAAGACCTTCGACCCGGCGGTGTTGTTTGGGTCGTTCTCCTACACCCACAACCTGGAAGGCTCGTTTGACGATATCAGCAGCGACGTCAACCAGAAAGTGGGCGGCAAGGTACGCCTGGGCGACAGCTTCCAGCTCGGCGCCGGCGTGGCCTTCGCGCTCAACGAGAAAATGAGCATGTCGTTCTCGGTGTCCGACCTCGTGCAGCGCCAGAGCAAGCTCAAGCCGGATGGCCGCGACTGGCAGTCCGTGGTTTCCAGCGATGCCAATGCCGGCTACTTCAACGTGGGCATGACCATCGCGGCCTCCGACAACCTGACCATCGTGCCGAACCTGGCCATCGGCATCACGCCGGATGCGCCTTCGTTCAGTTTCAGCCTGAAGTTCCCGTACTACTTCTGACGCAAAGGGCTGCTTTGCAGCCTGGAACACTCACCAGGAAAGGCCAGACAAGAAAAAGCCCCGCAACGATAAGGGTCGTTGCGGGGCTTTTTGGTTTACCCGCCCTAGCGGATCTGGTGTTTGTGCAGCAACCGGTAGAACGTTGGCCGGGATACGCCCAGGACACGGGCTGCGACACTCAGGTTGTCGCTGTACCGGTTGAGCACATCGCACAGCGCCTGGCGTTCGGCGCGGTGCTTGTAATCTTCCAGTGTAGCCATCACTGGCGCGATTGCCTGCCGGCTTTGCAAACCCAGATCGGCGGCTTCGATTTGTCGCCCCTCCGCCAGCACCAAGCCGCGCCGTACACGGTTGGCCAACTCGCGCACATTGCCCGGCCACAGGTGCTCGCCCATGGCAACCAACGCATCCTCACTGAAACTGCGCGGACGACGACCGGTCTCCTGGCTGTAAAAATGCGAAAAATGGTTGGCCAGCATCCCTACATCACCGTGACGCTCGCGTAACGGCGCGGTCACCACCTGCAGCACATTGAGCCGGTAATACAGGTCTTCACGAAACGTGCCCTTTGCCACGGCGGCTTCCAGGTCGACGTGAGTCGCGGCCAGTACCCGTACATCCACCGGGATGGGCCGGCTACCACCGACCCGTTCGATCTGTTTCTCTTGCAGGAAGCGCAACAGGTTGGCCTGCAACTCCATGGGCAAGTCACCGATCTCATCCAGGAACAGCGTACCCCCGTGGGCCGCTTCGATCCGCCCGACCTTGCGCTGATGGGCACCGGTAAACGCACCTTTTTCGTGGCCAAACAGCTCGGACTGGATCAAATGTTCGGGAATCGCGCCGCAATTGATGGCGACAAAGGGTTTGCCATGGCGCTGTGACTGGCGATGCAGGGTCTTGGCCGCCAGCTCCTTGCCGGTACCACTGTCACCACGAATCAACACCGGTGACTCGGTGGGCGCCAGTTTTGCCAGCAGTTTGCGCAGCTCGCGGATCGGGCGGCTGTCGCCGAGCAGCTCATGCTCGGGCTCGTCGACCCGCGCGTGGCATTTGCCACGCAGGCGCGCCATGCCAAAGGCACGGCCCAGGGTGACCTGCACCCTGGAGACGTCGAACGGCAAGGTATGAAAGTCGAAAAACCATTCACAGACAAAATCGCCGACGTTTTGCAGGCGCAGCACATCCTGGCTGAGTACGGCGATCCATTCGGTACCGCTGCGGCTGATCAACTCCTTGACCGCCTCCGGGCGTTCCAGGTGCGAGGGGTGCAAACGCAGCAGGCCGACATCGCAGGATCGCTCGCCCACGGCTTCCAGGTCGCAACTGTCCACCTCCCAGCCGGCGCTGCGTAAACCGGGTAACAGCCCGTGGCAATCGTCACAGGGGTCAACCACGAGCAGGCGGCGCTGGACAGGTGTAACAACCATGACTATTCCCTGACGTCAAAATGACTAAAGTTATTTAGAAACAATAGTTTGTGGCAGCTGCTGATAACCCTAGCAAGATCTTGACGCAGGCTTTGTACTAATTCGCTATAAGGAGGCGGCAAAAAGCCACTTTCTCAGCGCATTTACAAAAAAGTTGCGGCGCGCGCAAACTTTCATTCAGCTTTCAAAACAGCCGCTTACATGACTCTAATCAGGAAAAGTCGAAATTTCTTGTTTTAACATGTGACCCGTACCCCGCCATCGTGCATCAGTACAAGTAACCCGCCGCACGGTCAGCCCAACCGACGGCATTTCACTTGAATGGGCATTGAGAGAGACGACCCACATGAACGCCCCGCTCCGCATCAACGAAGCTCTTTTGATCGCAGACCGTGCTTTCCAGCCCTTTCAGTGCGTAGCCTGGCACGATGGCAATGGTGCCCTCAGCCTGAGCGTCATCGACCGCACTAATACCCGTATTGGCAGCAAACAACTTTCGTCGAGCGCCTATACCGACCCGGCACAATTGGAAGACTTGTTGTTGCAGGCCCGCGCCGAACTCGACAAAGATGGCTACCAGTTGCAGTCCTGGGCAATGCCCAAGTAAGCCGCTGCGCTAACTTGCGCTCACTGTAGAACAGCGAGCGCAAGTTCGGCATTGGAACTTAAGGGTTTATCGCGCCGCAAGAATAAAGCGCTCAAACGCTTGCGCCGCGCCATCCTCGAGATTGCTGCCGGTGACGACACTGGCTTGGCGCTTGACGGTTTCTTCCGCCTGGCCCATGGCAATCGAAAAACCCGCCACGTGAAACATCGCCGGGTCATTGCCGCCATCACCGATGGCGGCTGTCTGCTCCAGCGGTATTCCAAGATGCGCCGCCAACGTCTTCAGGGCTTCGCCTTTATTGGCCAGCATGGCCGTCACATCCAGATAAACCGGTTGCGAACGCGAGACCTGGGCCAAACCCTGCACTTTGGGCTGCAAGCGTGCTTCCAGCTCCACCAGCAACTGGGTGTTTTGACTGGCCGCGACAATCTTGTCGACCCGATCCAGGTACGGCTCGAAGCTCTCGACCACTTTCGGACCGTAACCAAGACCATCGGCTTCACGCTGTACCATCGGACCTGGCGGGTCGCGACGCAACCAGTCGCCATCGGCAAATACCCAGACCTCTACGTCCGGCTCGCCGGAGAACAGCGCCAACGTCACCAACGCCGCCTCCGCCGGCAAGTGGTGGGCGACCAGGATGCTGCCGTCCGGGTTGATCAGCGTGCCGCCATTGAAGCCCGCAACCGGCACATCGACCCCGAAGGCCTCGATCATATGCAACATGGCCTTGGGCGGCCGCCCGCTGGCCAGGCTGAAGAGCACGCCGGCATCGCGCAGCGCGCGTACCGTATCCAGGGTGCGTTGGCTGGGCTGATGATCGGGACGCAAGAGCGTCCCGTCCATATCACTCAAGACGAATCGGATGGGATGAATCGCTACGTCATTCATCCCAGAGCGTGCCAGCTACGACCATCGCGGGCCAGCAACGCGTCGGCGGCTGCCGGGCCGTCTTCACCGGCCTTGTAGGCCTGGATGCCGTCATCCTCTTTCCAGGCATCGAGGAACGGCTGCACGGCGCGCCAGCCGTTCTCGATGTTGTCGGCGCGCTGGAACAAGGTCTGATCGCCGGTCATGCAGTCGTAGATCAGGGTTTCATAACCCGTCGACGGTTGCATCTCGAAGAAGTCCTTGTAGTCGAAGCCCAATTCGATATTGGCCATTTCCAGGGTCGGCCCGGGCTGTTTGGCCAACAGGTCGAACCACATGCCTTCGTTGGGCTGGATCTGGATTTTCAGGTAAGTCGGCTTGAGTTCATCCACCTCGGTATCGCGGAACTGGGCATAGGGCGCATGCTTGAAGCAGATCACGATCTCGGTGTCACGGATGCTCATGCGTTTGCCGGTACGCAGGTAGAACGGCACGCCGACCCAACGCCAGTTGTCGATCATCACCTTGAGGGCAACGAAGGTCTCAGTGCTGCTGTCGGGCGCGACATTCGCCTCTTCGCGGTAACCGGGCAGCGACTTGCCGCCGATCTCGCCGGCGGTGTACTGGCCACGTACCGAGTTGGCCCGGGCTTCCTCCAGGGACCACGGCCGGATAGCACCGACGACCTTGGCCTTCTCGCCGCGCACCGCATCGGCACCGAACGCTGCCGGAGGTTCCATCGCCACCATTGCCAGCAACTGGAACAGGTGGTTGGGCACCATGTCGCGCAGGGTACCGGTTTTCTCGAAGAAATTACCCCGGGTTTCCACGCCGACGGTTTCGGCCGCGGTGATCTGTACGTGGTCGATGTAATGGTTGTTCCAGAAAGCCTCGAACAGCACGTTGGAGAAACGGCTGATCAGGATGTTCTGCACCGTTTCCTTGCCCAGGTAATGGTCGATGCGATAAATCTGCTTCTCGCTCATCACCTTGAGCAGGCACGCGTTGAGCGCCTCGGCAGTGGCCAGGTCGGAACCGAAAGGTTTTTCGATGACCACACGGCGAAAGGCCTCGTCCGTTTCGTTGAGCAGCCCGGCGCTGCCCAGGCGCTGCACCACGTCACTGAAGAAACGCGGTGCGGTGGCCAGGTAAAACACCGCGTTACCGGTGCCGCTTTCGGCGATCTTCTTGCCGATATCGGCGTAGGTCGTGTCGTCGAGGAAGTCGCCCTCGACGTAGCTGATACCTTTGGCCAACTGCGCCCACAGCTCAGGGTCCAATGCGTTTCCAGCACTGCCCCTGACCTTGCTTGCCGCCTCGGTGCGAATGAAATCTTCAAGCTTCTTGGCGAAGTCGGCGTCACTGATGGCATTGTGATCAACGCCAACAATACGCAGGCCATCGCCCAGCAACCCATCCCGATTGAGGTTATACAGCGCCGGCATGAGCAGGCGCTTGACCAGATCCCCATGGGCACCAAACAGAAACAGTGTGGTGGGCGGGGCGGGTTCGGCCTTGGGTTTCTTGCCGTTGGCGGTCATTTTTTGGAAGTCTCCACGTGACCGCCAAAGCCGAAGCGCATGGCAGACAGCATTTTGTCACCGTAGGTGCTCTGCTGGCGCGAACGGAAACGTGCAAACAACGAAGTGGACAGCACCGGCACCGGCACCGCTTGCTCCATGGCGGCCTCGATGGTCCAGCGACCTTCGCCACTGTCGGCGACGGAACCGGAGTAACCGTCGAGTTTCGGGTCGGTGGCCAGGGCGTCGGCGGTCAGGTCCAGCAACCACGACGAGACCACGCTGCCACGGCGCCACACTTCGGCGATGTCGGCGACATTGAGGTCAAAGCGTTGGTCTTCCGGCAGGTTTTCCGAGTTCTTGGTCTTGAGAATGTCAAAACCTTCGGCGAACGCCTGCATCATCCCGTACTCGATGCCGTTGTGAATCATCTTGACGAAGTGGCCGGAGCCCGCAGGGCCGGCGTGGATGTAGCCCTGTTCCGCACGTGGGTCGGCATCGGCGGCGCGGTCCTTGGTGCGAGGGATGCTACCCAGACCCGGCGCCAGGCTCTTGAAGATCGGGTCCAGGCGCTGCACGGTCTGCGCGTCGCCACCGATCATCATGCAATAACCGCGCTCCAGGCCCCAGACGCCGCCGGAAGTGCCCACGTCGACGTAGTGCAGGCCCTTTTCGGCCAAGGCCTTGGCGCGACGCACATCATCTTTATAGTTGGTGTTGCCGCCATCGATGATGGCGTCACCGTCTTCAAGCAGTGTGCTCAGTTCGTTGATGGTGTCTTCGGTGGGCGCGCCTGCCGGCAACATGACCCAGACGGTACGCGGCTTCTGCAGCCCGGCAACCAGGGCCTTGAGGTCGGCAACGCCGGTGGCGCCCTCCTCGCTCAAGCCTTTGACGAATGCTTCGTTACGGTCGTATACAACGGTGGTATGCCCATTGAGCATCAGGCGCCGCGCAATGTTACCGCCCATGCGGCCTAGTCCGATAATCCCCAGTTGCATGTGCTGATGCTCCTAACTACTAAAAAATGTGTGACATAGTTTATAGCGCAATGAGGCTAATGAGGATTAGTCCAGAGCAGATCCGTGTAGTTTCATGACAAAAAAGTCGCCATCGTTTCAACATCACCCCACCAAAAGTCACACGACCACCAAAAATAAAAAAGTTCCCTTGATCCAAAAAAGAATTCACACTTGCTCTCGACTGATGCCGAGAACCTCGAACCGAGCACTCCGGCACCGCGATCTACCGGCTATTTGCGAGGTAAGCAATGAGCGCAGTACAAATGACCAAACCGCCGCAAACCCTCTACGTCACCGTTCGTCGCGATGAACTGCGCCAGCTCAAAGACGAACGCGATCAGTTGCAGCAAGAGGTTCTGCGCCTACGCTCGCAACTGCAAGCCCAGCTGGAACAGCCGTCGGGCACCAAGCCTGCACTCTGCTAAGCGCCGCACGCCAGAGCGTTGCAAGGCAATGCCTACAGAAAACTCACAAAGTTTTCACATACCTGTCCCGATACTTCCGATCCGCGATGCCGCTCACTTACCGAGCGGCCTGATGCCGTGCGCGTGTGCGCGGCAATCATTGACTGATGGGGCGCTGGATGGCGATGTTCAAACGCAGCACGACGACTGCGAAAGGCTTTGATTGGGCCGGCCTGGGCTGGCTGTTTCTGTTTTTCTGGTATTTCTCGGGTATTACCCAACTACTCATCCAACTGACCGGCACGTCCGGCTTCAGTGGGTTCCGGCAAGCCTTCTTCCTGAGCGCGCTGTGGCTGGCACCCATGTTGCTGTTCCCGCGCCGCACGCGCCTGCTCGCCGCCTTGATCGGTGTCGTGCTGTGGGCATGCTCCATGGCCAGCCTGGGTTATTTCTTCATCTACCAGCAGGAATTTTCCCAGAGCGTCATCTTCATCATGTTCGAATCGAACATCTCTGAAGCCGGCGAATATGCCACCCAATACTTTGCCTGGTGGATCATATTGGCGTTCATCGCCCATACCGCCATGGCGGTTTTCCTGTGGACGCGCCTGCGCCCGGTCTACCTGCCTCGTGGCCAGTCGATACTGGCCGCCGTCGCGATCGTCGTAGCCGTGGTCGGTTACCCACTGGTCAAGCAGTTCGCCACCAGCGACACCCGGGAACAAGCGATTGAGCGCTTCGAAAGCCGCATCGAGCCGGCGGTGCCGTGGCAGATGATCGTTGCCTATCGCCGCTACACCGAGCAACTGAACAACATGCAAGGCATGCTGACCAGTGCCAGCCAGATTCCCCCCTTGAAAAACCTCAAGGACACCATGGCCGGCCAACCGTCGACCCTGGTACTGGTCATCGGTGAGTCCACCAACCGCCAGCGCATGAGCCTCTACGGTTACCCGCGCAACACTACGCCGGAGCTGGACAAGCTGCGCGACCAACTGGCCGTGTTCGATAACGTCATCACCCCGCGCCCCTACACCATCGAAGCGCTGCAACAGGTGCTGACCTTCGCCGACGAAGAGAACCCGGATCTTTACCTCAAGACGCCGTCGATCGTCAGCGTGATGAAACAGGCCGGCTACAAGACCTTCTGGATCACCAACCAGCAGACCATGACCAAGCGCAACACCATGCTCACGACCTTCTCCGAGCAGGCCGACGAGCAGGTGTACCTGAACAACAACCGTAACCAGAATGCTCGCCAGTACGACGGTGACGTGCTGGCACCCTTCTCCAAGGCCCTGGCCGATACCGCCGAGCGCAAGTTCATCGTGGTGCACCTGCTGGGCACGCACATGAGCTACCAGTACCGCTACCCGGAAACCTTCGAGAAATTCACCGATCGCCAGGGCGTGCCCGAGGGCATCAGCGATGAACAGTTGCCGATCTACAACAGCTACGACAACGCTGTGCTGTACAACGACTTCGTGGTCTCGAGCCTGATCAAGGACTACGCCAAGACCGATCCGAACGGTTTCCTGCTGTACCTGTCGGACCACGGCGAGGACGTCTACGACTCGGCCGGACACAGCACGCTGGGCCGTAACGAGGGCAAACCGACAGCGCCGATGTACACGATTCCATTCATGGCCTACGCCTCGCCCAAGTGGCGTGAAACCCACGACTGGAGCTTCGCCGCAGACTTGCAGCGCCCGTACAGCAGCGCACAGCTGATCCACACCTGGGCCGACTTGGCCGGGCTGAGTTTCGATGAGTGGGACCGCAGCAAGAGCCTGGTCAACGACAGCTTCAAGCCACGCCCCCGCTTGATTGGCGACCCCTATGCACGCCAGCAGAAGAGCTTGATTGATTTCAGCTTGCTCAAGCCAAAAGCCGCGGACGCTTCCGACGTCGTTCTCAAGTAATCATTGACTGATTATTCAGATATTCCCGAAGTTAACAAAAACGTTAACTTCGGGTCATCACCGCGTTAACCCCCAGTTAATAAGATAGGCCCATAGTCGCTCCATGAATCTAATCACGGAACGACTGGATACCTTTCACTCTTAACGGGAATACTGCCATGAAACTTTCGACTTTAATGCTTGCCAGCCTGATGACCCTGACTTCCGCCGCTGCCTTCGCCGAAGGCGGTTCAGAGCGTTCGAAAGAGTTCTACAACAACTTCAATCTGGTCCAGCAGCAAACCCACGGCACGAATGAACAGACTGCGTCCGCCGATGGCAAGTCGGTAAAAGCCTCCAGTGTTGAACAGAACCGTTCAGAGCCGCTTCCGAAAAGTTGATTTAACACTGACTTAATCCGCATATCCCTGTGCCACTTCGCTCCTGTGGCAAAGGTTAACTTGGCGCCACTTGATGGCGCCATTTTTATGCCTGTGTTTATTAAAGCGACTTCTTCCAGAACAACATGCGACCGTGGGCCGGATCAAAGACCGAGTCTTCAAAGCCAAACTTGCGATACGCCGATTGCGCGACGGCGTTACCCTCCAGCACTTCCAGAGTGATCTTGCAGCAACCCCGTTGACGCGCGATCTCTTCAACCTTCTGCAGCATTTTCTGGCTCAGCCCCAAGCCACGGAACGCCTGCATCACCACGACGTCGTGGACGTTGACCAACGGGCGACAGGCGAAGGTCGAGAAACCTTCAAAGCAATTGACCAACCCCGCCGGCTCGCCACCGACAAACGCCAGTACGCTGAATGCGTGGGGGCGTTTGGCCAATTCGGCAGGCAGTTGCTCCAACAGGTCGGCCGGCAAGGCATGGCCTCCGCCCATCGGGTCCTGCGCGTAGTGATTAAGCACTTGGCCAATGGCCTCGGCGTGCACAGGGTTTGTGTAGCTGGCTTGCAGCACCAGGATATCTGGGGTGTCCATTGCCTTCCTCGATTGCGACAACAAGGGAACCGGTTCCCTTTGAGAACGAGGATTGTAAGCGTGGAGCCGGACGCAGATGAAGGAGATTAACTACAAATGCCCGACAGAAAGCACGAAGGTTGTGCGTTTCCAAAACGCGCCAACTACATTTTACGTGGATTTTTCCCCGGCGCCGAAACGCAGCAACTGCATCTCTTGCAAGCGGCTCAAGGTGCGCCGGAACGCAAATTCCAGGTAGCCCTCGGTGTAGAGCTGCTGGAGCGGCACCTGCGCCTCGATAAACAGCGGGACCTTGCGGTCGTAGCACTCATCCACCAGCGCGATGAAGCGCCGCACGCTGTCATCGTGCACCGACAGGGCCGGTAATTCTCGATCACCGGCCTCGACACGTTGCGCACCATCTTCGGTGCCCCGGGCGATGCGGCCTGGCCGGGTCTGCGCACTCAGGCTGGGGACCTTACCGAGCAGGATGGCCTTGAATCGATCGCACAACAGCATGAAGTCCATTGCCGACAGCGGTTGCTCGCACAGATCGGCATAGCGGCACCACACTACGCTGTCGCTGAACCGCACGGCGGCGAGGCTTCGGTGACCCACGCTGAGCGGCCCGTCGGATACCGCCTGCCCTTCGCTCAGCTGCTTGAACAGCGTAGCAAGCGCCTCCGGCTGATTAACCCAATAACGCTGCAGGCCGGCTCCCGGATGCAAACGATGGTCTTCAGCGCCGTCCACCGCCACCACCCGCATATGCCGCTTGATGGCCTCGATACCCGGCAGGAAGCGTTCGCGATTGAAACCATCGGCGTACAGTTGCTCCGGCGGCTGGTTGGACGTGCAGACCATCACCACCCCTTCCTCGAACATCACCTGGAACAGGCGACCGAGGATGATCGCGTCACCGATGTCATTGACGAACAGTTCATCAAAACACAGCACACGCACTTCGCGGCTCAACTCGCGAGCCAATGCCTGCAAGGGATCTTGAATGCCGGTGAGCTGGAACAGGCGTTGATGCACCCACCCCATGAAGTGATGAAAATGCTGGCGCCGGGCAGGCACTTTCAGGCTCTGGTAGAACTGGTCCATCAACCAGGTCTTGCCACGCCCCACCGGGCCCCACAGGTAAACCCCGGTGATGGGCGAGTGGCCTTGGTGCAAGGCTGCGTGGCAAGCCTGCAAGGCGTCCACCGCCCGACGCTGGGCGTCGTCGGGCACGAAACCTTGCTGGTTGATGGCCTGTTGGTAAGCGGCGAGCGGAGAGTCGAATGTCATGGCCGCCAGTATGACTTACAGCGAGATATCCAACCGTGAAATCTTGCCCTGCTCGTTCAGGCGAAAGGTGTAGCGCAGCTCCAGCGGGCTACCGGGGAAATTGCTATGCACCACATTGCTGACCAGCACCTTGCCGGTGCGGTGTTGAACCTTGAGTACCTCGACCCGAGGCTGGTAGCGACGCCCGGTGTCCTCCATCCATCGTGCAATGGCGGCGGTGCCGACCTGATGCTCGCCTTCATCGAATACGTTGGCGTCGTCGGCAAAGCACTGGGCAACCGCCGAAGTGTCATAGGTATTGGCCGCCTCGATATAGGCCGCGATGGCCGGGGCCAACTCAGGAAGGGACATGGCACAGCTCCTTTTTTGGTGATTTATGGCGCCATGCTAAGCCAGGTTTGTGTCAGCTTTTGTCAGGAGTAAAGGGCGCGGATTCCTGTTGTTCCATCAGCTTGCGCCAACCTCGCAGCAGGTCACTGCGTCGCCCTGGGTAGCGCTCGCCCTGGTTCGCCGCAGCAGCCACACGGTCGGTACGAAAGGTCCGATAGGCCCCGCGCAACTCGCACCACGCCACAATGACCCGCACCTCATTGAGAAAACCCAGCGCCAGCGGCCAGATCAGGCGCTGGCTCTGGGTCTGGCTGGCATCGGCGTAGTCGATGTGCAACTTGGCTTGATGGTTGATGGCTTCGCGAAACACGTTGAGCGGCACGCGGTTTTCCGGGTAGCCGAAACCCGGCGGCCCGGGCAAGAGCGTCGGGTTGCGCAACGCTTCCTGGGCGGCGGGGTCGAGCACATCCGCAATTTTCGCCAGGGCGTTGGCGGCAGCGCGGCTCAGCACGTCATCGCCGCGCTGGTCGACATAACGCAGGCCCAGCACGATGGCTTCGGTTTCCTCGGCATTGAGCATCAAGGGCGGCAGAAACAGACCGGCGCGCAGTACATACCCTACCCCGGCCTCGCCAAAAATCGGCGCGCCCAATGCCGTCAATTCGGCGATATCGCGGTACAGCGTGCGCTCCGAAACCTCCAATTGCGCAGCCAGCACAGCAGCAGTCACCGGCCGTTTCTTGCCCCGCAGGGCTTGGAGCAACGTCAGTAGACGAGTGGTACGCGACATATCGACCCCGGCAAAGCGAAAAGTGCAGCAGCTTAGCAGAGGCCCCTGTCAGAAAATGGCAGCAGCCGATGGCTTACTTCATCCACCCCCACCCTGCCTGTAGTGAGCGGGCTTGTCCCGCGCTGGGTGGCGCAGCCGCCCTAAAACCAGACACCTCGGTTTTGCTGAAACACCGCGGCGTCCTTGTTGGGGCGGCTGCGCCGCCCAGCGCGGGGCAAGCCCGCTCACTACAGGGGTTAGCTGAGTTATGCGAGGCTCTTGCTGACCACCTCGAACACATCACTCGACAACTCGCCGGACGCACGAATGCGCTCCAGCTGCGCCTTCATCAGCGCCTGGCGGGTGTCGTCATATTTGCGCCAGCGTGTCAGCGGCGCCAGTTGGCGCGAAGCGATCTGCGGGTTGAGACTGTTCAGCTGGATCACCAAGTCCGCCAGGAAGCGATAACCCGAACCGTCGGCCGCATGGAAGTTGATCAGGTTCTGCCCGGCGAATGCACCAATCAGTGCCCGCACCTTGTTCGGGTTCTTGATGTTGAACGCAGGGTGCTCCATCAACGCCTTGACCCGATCCAGACCGCCCGGCAAGGTGCTGCCGGCCTGCACGCTGAACCATTGGTCCATGACCAGCGGGTTGTCCTTGAAGTTTTCCGCGAACACCGCCAGTGCCTGGGCCTTCTGCGCTTCGAACGGCGAATTGACCAGCACCGCCAACGCGGTCAGGCGTTCGGTCATGTTGTCGCAGGCGTCGAACTGTTCCAGGGTGGCCGCCAGCACTTCGGGCTTGCCGCTGAGCATCAGGTACGACAGCGCGATGTTCTGCAAGGCGCGCCGCGCAAAGTGCTCGGCGGCCGCCACATACGGGGTCTGTCGGGACAGCGCACGGTTGGCCTGATAGCGCAGCCAAAGCGCTTCGAACAACTGCTCGGCGAGCTGCTGGCGGGCAAACTCACGCGCCGCGTGGATGGCATCGACATCCGCCACTTCGCTGATTTCCGTCAGGTAGGCTTCACTCGGCAATGACAGCATCTCGGCGACCATCGCCTGATCCAGGCGCTCATCGCTCAACACGCTGCGCAAGGCCTCGATCAGGCGTTGATCCAGCTTCAGCGGCTGACCCGCCTGATGCTGGCTGATCAGTTCCTGCAACACCTGCACCGCCAGTTGCTGGCCGGCATCCCAACGGTTGAAGCCGTCGCTGTCGTGTTGCATCAGGAACATCAACTGATCGCGGCTATACGGGAAGCTCAGTTTCACCGGAGCCGAGAAACCACGCAGCAGCGAAGGCAACGGCTGTTCGGCGATATCGACGAAGGTAAAGGTCTGCTCGGCTTCAGTCACCGAAATCACCCGCGAGGTGCCGGCAGCGCTCGACTCTCCGGCCAGGCGCAAGGCAATGCCGGCTCCCTTGCCGTCCAGCAGGCCCAACTCGACCGGGATCACGAACGGCAGTTTCTCCACCTTGTCCGGCGTCTGCGGGCAGCTTTGGCGGAACGTCAGGCTGTAGGTCTTGGCCGCAGCGTCATAGGACTCGCTGACCGCCAGGCGCGGCGTACCGGCCTGGCTGTACCAGCGCTTGAACTGGCTCAGGTCGGCGCCATTGGCATCTTCCATGGCCTTGACGAAGTCGTCGCACGTCACCGCCTGGCCGTCGTGGCGTTCGAAGTACAGGTCGCTGCCTTTGCGGAAGCCTTCGGCCCCCAGCAAGGTGTGGATCATGCCGACCACTTCCGAACCTTTTTCGTACACGGTCAGGGTGTAGAAGTTGGAGATTTCGATAAAGCTTTCCGGGCGCACGGCGTGAGCCATCGGGCCTGCGTCTTCGGCGAACTGGTGAGTGCGCAGGTACGCCACATCCTGAATGCGCTTGACCGTGGCCGAGTTCATGTCGGCGGAGAAGCCCGAATCACGGAATACGGTGAAGCCTTCCTTGAGCGACAGCTGGAACCAGTCGCGGCAGGTCACGCGGTTACCCGACCAGTTGTGGAAGTATTCGTGGGCGACGATCGCCTCCACACGCTGGTGCGCGGCGTCGGTGGCGGTTTCGGCACGGGCCAGCACGGCAGAGGAGTTGAAGATGTTCAGGCCCTTGTTTTCCATGGCGCCCATGTTGAAGTCGTTCACGGCCACGATCATGAAAATATCGAGGTCGTACTCGCGCCCGTAGGTTTCTTCATCCCAGCGCATGGATTTTTTCAGGCTGGTCATGGCGTGCTGGCACTTGTCGATATTTTCCGGCTCGACGTAGATGCGCAGCGCCACTTCACGCTGGGTCATGGTGGTGAAGCTGTCTTCCACGCACCACAGATCACCCGCCACCAGGGCGAACAGGTAGGCCGGTTTCTTGAACGGGTCTTCCCAGGTTGCCCAATGACGGCCGTCTTCACCGGGGCCGCTGGCGATCGGGTTACCGTTGCTCAACAGCACGGGGTAGCGGTGTTGCTCGGCGATCACCGTGGTGGTGAAGGTGCTCATCACGTCCGGGCGGTCGAGGTAATAGGTGATCTTGCGAAAGCCCTCGGCCTCGCACTGGGTGCAGAACATGCCGCTGGATTTGTACAGGCCTTCCAGCGCGGTGTTGCTTTCCGGGTGGATCTTGACCGTGGTGTCCAGGGTAAAGGTGGCGCTCTTGGGGTGCACGGTCAGGTGGCTGTCGGTCAACTGGTAGTCGGCGTCAGTCAATTCCTGGTCGGCCAGGTTCACGCTCAGCAGCTCCAGCTGCTGGCCATCCAATACCAACGGCGGCAAGCCGGCGCCGCGCTCAGGGTTGCGGCGCATCACCAGTTGCGCGTGGACCAGGCTGTGGTCCTCGAACAACTCGAAGGTCAGGTGTGTTTCGTCGATCAGGTAATCCGGCGCCTGATAATCCTTCAGGTAAATCATCTTCGGTTGTTCGGTGCGCATGGGTGGCATCCTTCTACTGATGCACGGCGAGCTGGTAGGCCGTGTATTTGCGAATATTGATAACGCCGGTATCGAAGATCAGGTATTGGCCCTTGATCCCCAGCAGCGTGCCTTCGGCAATCGGGTTCTTGTCCAGGTTGAAACTGACGATCTTGGCGGGATATTGCTCCACCGGGTAGCGGATTTCGATGGGTTCGATGTCGGTCACCGGTTGGATGGCCTGCAGACCGAAGCGTTCCTGCAAACCGAGCAAGCCGTCGGCGCAGGCGCTGAACAGTTCTTCGCGCACCTGCTTGAGGTCGACCGACTGGGCGTCACCCTTGAGCAGCGCGCGCCAGTTGGTCTTGTCGGCCACTTGGCTGCGGAACAGGTCTTCGACGAAACCCGATTGCTGGCGGGTGGCGACGCGCATGATCGGCAGCGCCTGGCTCGCGCCCTGGTCAAGCCAACGGGTTGGCAGTTGAGTGGCACGGGTGATGCCGACCTTGATCCCCGACGAATTGGCCAGGTAGACCACATGGTCGGTCATGCAGAATTTTTCGCCCCAGCCTGGATCACGGCAGGTGCCGGCGTCGTAATGGCAACGCTCGGGGCTCATGATGCACAGGTCGCACTGGGCCAGTTTGGTCATGCACGGGTAGCAGTAACCCTGGCTGAAACTGGTCTTGGTCTTGCGGCCGCAATGGCTGCAATGGATGGCGCCGAGGTATTCCAGGCGCACGTGAGTACCGATCAACGGGTTGACCGGCACCTCGGTATCACCCAGGCGAAACGCATACTGAACAGTCGGCTCACCGAGTTGCGCCGACATTTTGCTGACTGCACCGCGACCAATTTCAATCAATGGATCGCATCCGACTTGAACAGGATGTTCGGCACCGGCGCCGATTTGGACGCGCATTCCTGCGGGCCCATATAGCCGGTGCGCTGGTCTTCCGGCAGGTTCTGGATTTCCCAGGCGATCACCGCCTGCAGGGACAGTTCGCGCTGCTCGTCGGTGAGCTTGCGGCCATCGGACCATTTGCCGATTTCCACCGCGAGCTTGAGGCTCTCGTAGATATCCGGGGTGATGTTTTCGATCATTTCAGCAAAAGAGGACATAAGGCTCTTCCTTATCAAATAGACGCTTTGCGACGGCTGTACAGCCCGCCCAGCAAACCTGTCAGGCAACCGATGGCCAAGCCGCCCACGTGGGCCGCGTTGGCGATTTCGCCGAAGCCGATCATCGAGACCAGCCCCGACATGCAGAGCACCAGCCATATCAGCATCATTGCCAGCACCCCACGGGGCAGGCGATAGGCCGGGTTGGGCGACAATAACTGGAAGATCCAGCAGTGCCCGAGCAGGCCATACAACACACCGGACAGCCCGCCGAACAGGCCCGGGCCGCCATAGGCATATTGCGCGTAATTGGAGACCAGGCTGAACAACAGGGTCAGGCCCAGCAGGTTGATACTGCCCTGGCGCACCTCGATACGGCGCCCCAGCTCCCAATACCACATGCCATTCATGGCCAGGTGCAGGATGCCGAAGTGGATCAGCATCGGCGTGACCAGCCGCCACCACTGCCCTGCGGCCAGGCTGTCGGCCAGCGGCGTGAACTGGATGTATTCGCCCATGACCCGGAACGGCAGGAAGGTCAGCCAGGCCATGGCTTGCAGGTTTTCACCGAGCAGGGTCACCGCGCCCACGATCATGCTAGCCAACAGCACCAGCGCGGTCACCGGGCTCATGCGCAGTTGCTGGACAAAGCCTGGGCGGGTGACGGGCGCCTGCTCGGGAATGTCCAGTTGCTGGTCCGGATCACCGGCGGGAAAGCGCTGATACAACACGCGCACGTCGTCGCTGATGCTCTCGGGCACCCACAACACCTGCTCACCGCCCTCCTCGCTGACGCGATGAGGCACCTGCATGCGTTGCAGCAGTTTGACGAAACCACCCAGGTCGGCGCTCAAGGGCAAGCGCAATACAGCAACGGTGCTCATGCAATAACCTCAGGCCGCTCAACGTCGACCCATACAAATTTACGGGGGTCCAGCCGGGTTTCCTGGTCCAGTCGATACGCCACCAGCTTGCCGTACAGCACCGCACTGTAGTCCAGGCAGGCCAGGTTCGGGCGAATCGGCGCCGGTTTGCCGCTGCGCCAGTAATGGCCGACGAACAACAACGGCTCGTCGACGCCATAGCGCAGCAGGGAGTTTTTTTCAGTGGACGACAACGGCGTGCGCGCCACCGGCTCCGGCAAGGCGTCGGGCTGGAACACAATGTCGCCGTAGGTCTTGGGGTCGTCCTCCCAGAACTTGGTGCGAAAGAACGAGCGCGTCAGGCCGTCGCCACCGGTCAGCGTCAGCCCATCGGGCAGGCGCATATCGGTGCCACGCAGCAGGCGGTCGAAGGCGTTGCAGGCAAAACTGCCGGGCACGGCGGCGGCCTGCAGGAAGTGCTGGTCGATGCAGCCGTCCGGGAAGGTCGCCCGCAGCGGTTGGATAAAACTGTCGTCCCAGCACGCATGCACCACGCGAAAACGCCCGGCATCGACAAACAGCGGCATGTCATAGAACCAGCCAAGGAAGTCATGCCAGTCGGCCGGGTGATGCTCGAACTGGGTCAGGGTCTCATGGATCAAGCGTGCATGCCGTGGGTTGTGCTCACGCACGAACTGCTTGCCACTGCCTGGCGGTGCCGCGGTGGTCCAACCCAGTGCGTTGAACTCGTGATTGCCCATGACACACAAAGCCTGGCCGGCCTCGGCCATGTCGTGGACGATATGCAACGCCTCGCGAATGCGGGGGCCGCGGTCGATGATATCGCCGAGGAACACCGCCATACGCGTGGGATGGCGCCAGGTGCCGCCCTGCTTGTGGTAACCCAGCCGGTCGAGCAAGTGCTCGAGGGTATGGGCGCAACCGTGCACGTCACCAATCAGGTCGTAGCTACGCGCGGGATCGAGCATCAGTCGCCTCCACCCCCCAAGCGGCTGCCCCAGCCCAACTTGGTGCGGCACACTTCGTAGTAGTTGTGATCCAGCGGGTGGATCAAGCGCAACTTCTGTGCCTTCTTGCTCACCGTGATGGTGTCACCGGGAGCGCAGGTAAAATGGTTCTGCCCGTCGCAGGAGACTTGCGGGTAGATCTGCATGTCTTTGGATACCACGATCTTCAGCTCACTGTTGCCATCGACCACAATCGGCCGGCTGGACAACATATGGGGGTACATCGGCACGATCACAATGGCATCGAGCTTGGGGTGCATGATCGGGCCACCGGCCGAAAGCGCATATGCCGTGGAGCCGGTGGGCGTGGCGACGATCAGGCCGTCGGCCTTCTGGCTGCACACGAACTGGCCGTCGATATACAACTCGAACTCGATCATGCGCGTGGATTTGCCCGGGTGCAGCACCACGTCGTTCAGGGCATCGCCCTGGCCGATGGCTTCGCCGTGGCGGCGCACTTCGGCTTGCAGCAGGAAACGGTTTTCCACCAGGTAATGGCCGTCGAGCACCTTGGCCACTTCGACTTCCAGCTCATCCGGGCGGATATCGGTCAGGAAGCCCAGGCTGCCCCGGTTGATCCCCAGCACCGGCACGTTATGCCGCGCCAGCGCCCGGGCCGCGCCGAGCAGGCTGCCGTCGCCGCCGACCACGATCACCATGTCGCACACTTCGCCGAGCATCTTGCGCGACGAGGTTTGCAGGCCATGGCCCGGCAGGATTTCAGCGATAGTGTCTTCGAGGATCACGTGCAGGTGGCGTTCCAGCAGGAACTTTTTCAGCCGGCGGACGGTGTCCAGCACCTGGGTACTGCCCAGACGACCGATAATGCCGATATTGCGAAATTGCTCCATGGGGCTCCTGCGGGATGTAGGGTATGGCGAAAAACAACGATTATGGGCGAAAGGCCGCGCCAGGCAAAACCCTTTGTCGCTGCCCGACCATGATGACAACGGTTCTCAGCCACCTGCCCGGTGCGTAAAAGGCTATGCTCGGACCATGACGGTATTCCCTGACTTGCATCATTTACCCCGCCAACTGCGCCACCCCGAGGTGCGCGACCTGGCGTGGGTGATCCTGGCCCCGCCGATGCTTGCGCAAACGCCCTGGCCGCAGCGTCACCCATTGGCCGGCAGCGACTGGGTGCAGGCGCCCGATCGACTGGAACACTGGTTGCGCACTCTCGATCAAGACAGCAGCGCCTTGCAGCATTGGTTGAGCCTGTCACGCACCCGGCGCCTGGGCCTCTACTACGAACGCCTGTGGCAATTCGCCGTGCAACACGCGCCGGGCGTGGAGCTATTGGCGGCCAACCTGCCGATCCGGCGCGCCGGGCACACCCTGGGCGAGCTGGATATGCTGTTGCGCGACCGCGATGGCGTGCACCACCTGGAACTGGCGATCAAACTTTACCTCGGCCCCCAGCACGGCAACGGCCAGGACACCGCGCAATGGCTGGGCCCTGGGTGCCACGACCGGCTGGACCGCAAACTGGCGCACCTGGCTCAACATCAATTGCCGATATCGGCCAAAGCCGAGAGCCGCGAAGCCCTCGCTACGCTGGACATCCAATGCCTGGAGGCGCATTTGTGGCTGGGGGGTTACTTGCTGTACCCCTGGCCCGGCCAGGCCGAGCCGCCCCACGGCGCCCATCCGCAGCATCTGCGCGGGCACTGGCTGCATCAGCGTGACTGGCGGGATTTTTCCAGCGCAAGCCCAGCCGGTCGCTGGCAACCCCTGCCACGCCACGCATGGCTGGCGCCGGCACATTACCCCGCGAGTGAAGTGTGGAGCGTGGAACAGATGCACCACTGGCTGGCCGACCTGGACCCGATGGCGCCGGCACAGTTGTTGGTGCGGCTGGTGCAAACCGGCGAAGACTGGGAGGAAGCTGAGCGCCTGTTCCTGGTAGCGGATCTCTGGCCCAACGTGCCAGGGAGTCTGTAGTGAGCGGGCTTGCCCCGCGCTGGGCGGCAAAGCCGCCCCAATAAGGCCACTGCGGTGTGCCAGGTTAAACGCGGTGGCAGGTCTTGGGGCGGCTACGCCGCCCAGCGCGGGGCAAGCCCGCTCACTACAAGTGATCGATGTGGCGATACTCCAACTGCAAGCCCGTCGCCAGCTCCTGGGCCCGACCCAACCTGATCGGCCCACGCTCGATATCCACCAGCCACCCCGGACACTCAAGCGACGGCAAACCGGCAACCTTCTTGAGTCGCCCATCGGTAATCACCAACAAGCGCTGCTGCTCGGCAGGATAGCGCTTGCGCCGCTGCGCCAACCAATTCCCGGCCTCGATCAGTGCCGCCAGCAACGGCGTACCGCCACCGGCGCCCAGCTGCTCCAGCCAACCTGCGAGGCTCTTGGCCGCTTTCAGCCCCTGCACCTGCCACTTCGGCGACTGCCCGCTGGCCGTCAGCAACGCCATGCGCGCGCGCTGTCGGTAGGCGTCTTCGAACAGTTGGGCCAGCAAGCCCTTGGCGTCGCTTAATGCGCGATGACGCCGCGTGGACGCCGAGGCATCGACAATCACCAACCACAACTCATGCGCCGACCGGCTACGCAGATGAAACAGCAAGTCCTCGCGCGCTTGCGGGCGACCACCGAGCAAGGTGCCCGGCCAATTGACCGCCCCCTGCTGAGCGCTGCGCGCCCTGCCCTGCGCGCCTTTATCCACTCGCCCCGCTTTGGGCCGGGCATCCGCCCCCGCGTCCAGTCGAGGGCGAATGCCTAGGGCTTTTTTGGCCAGGCCGCCACATCACGGCGCGCACCCGTGGGCAGTGCCGGTGCAGGCATATCGCCCCACTGGCCTTGGCCAGGAGAAGGATCGGACTGCTTGGGCGACTGGCCCTGATGGGGAGGACCGGCAGGCGGTGATTGCTCCTGACGGCGATGGCGCAAGGCAAATTCGGCCACGGCGTCGATATCTTCGTCGGCGATGGCATCAGCCCCTCGCCAAGCGGCATGCGCCCTGGCTCCGCGCAGCCAGACAAGGTCGGCACGCAAGCCATCGACACCCGCCGCAAAACAGCGCTCGGTAATCTTTGCCAGGGCCTGGTCATCCAGCGCGATACCGTCTAGCCGCGCCCGGGCCTGGGTGCAGCGTTCACGCAACTCGGCCTGTTGCCCGGCCCATTGCGCACAGAAGGCTTGAGGATCGCGGTCAAAGTCCAGCCGACGCCGAATGATCTGCCCGCGTTCGGCGGGCACGGTCTGCCCGCTCAACGCCACATTGAAGCCAAAACGGTCGAGCAACTGCGGGCGCAACTCGCCCTCCTCCGGGTTCATCGTGCCGATCAGCACAAAGCGCGCCGAATGCCGATGGGAGATGCCGTCCCGCTCGATCAGGTTAGTGCCGCTGGCAGCCACATCCAGCAGCACGTCCACCAGATGATCCGGCAGCAAGTTGACTTCATCGACGTACAACACGCCGCCATCGGCCTTGGCCAACACGCCGGGGGAAAACTGCGCACGGCCTTCGCCCAGCGCGGCGTCCAGGTCCAGGGTGCCGACCAGCCGCTCTTCAGTAGCGCCCAACGGCAAGGTGACGAACTGACCGCTGGCCAGCAAATCCGCCAGGCCACGGGCCAAGGTGGACTTGGCCATGCCGCGCGGGCCTTCGATCAGCACGCCGCCGATCTTCGGGTCGATGGCCGCCAGGCACAGCGCCAGTTTCAATGCATCGGCGCCGACCACGGCGGCCAGTGGGAAATGTGGCGTATCAGTCATCAGCTGTCTTCTTCTATATCCAGCAACAGGTTTTCCAACGCCTCGCGATACGCACCCGGCTCCTGCCACAGGCCGCGCTGCTGGGCTTCAAGCATGCGTTCGGTCATGTCGCGCAGCGCGGCCGGGTTGTGCTGCTGCACAAAGGCCCGGGTGTCGGGGTCGAGCAGGTAGGCGTCGGCGAGCAAGGCGTATTGATGATCATCGATCAGCGCCGTCGTCGCGTCGAAGGCGAACAGATTGTCCACCGTCGCCGCCATTTCGAAGGCACCTTTATAACCGTGGCGTTTGACCCCGTCGATCCACTTCGGGTTGGCGGCACGGGAACGGATCACCCGGTTCAACTCTTCCTTCAAGGTACGGATCTTCGGCAAGTCCGGCTGGCTGTGGTCGCCATGGTAACTCGCGGCTTTGGCGCCACTGAGGGTTTCCACGGCGGCGAGCATGCCGCCCTGGAACTGGTAGTAATCGTTGGAGTCGAGCAGGTCATGCTCGCGGTTGTCCTGGTTCTGCAACACCGCCTGCACCTGGCTCAAGCGCCGAGCGAACTGTTCGCGGGCGGCGCTGCCTTCATCCGAGCCACCATAGGCGTACGCCCCCCAATTGAGGTAAACCTCGGCCAAGTCCTCGCGGCTTTGCCAGAGGCGACCGTCAATGGCGCCCTGCACGCCCGCGCCATAAGCACCGGGCTTGGCGCCGAAGATCCGCCAGCCGGCCTGCCTGGCTGCGGCCTCTGCGTCCAGGCCCGAGCTGAGCAGCGCCTCGCGCTCGCTGCGCACCTTGGCCGCCAGCGGGTTCATATCGTCCGGTTCATCCAGGGCGGCCACCGCCTGCACCGCCGCGTCGAACAGGCGGATCAGGTTGGCGAAGGCATCACGGAAGAACCCGGACACCCGCAACGTCACGTCGACCCGTGGACGATCCAACAGGCTGATCGGCAGGATTTCAAAGTCATCCACCCGTTGGCTACCGGTGGCCCACACCGGGCGCACACCCATCAGCGCCATGGCCTGGGCGATATCGTCGCCGCCGGTGCGCATGGTCGCCGTGCCCCATACCGACAGGCCGAGCTGACGCAGATGGTCGCCGTGATCTTGCAGGTGTCGCTCCAGAATCAGGTTGGCCGACTGAAAGCCAATGCGCCAGGCCGTGGTGGTCGGCAGGTTGCGCACATCCACCGCGAAGAAATTGCGCCCAGTGGGCAGCACATCCAGGCGCCCGCGACTCGGCGCACCGCTGGGGCCGGCCGGTACGAAGCGACCGCCCAGGGCATCGAGCAAGCCGCGCATCTCGGCCGGGCCGCAGCTGTCCAAGCGCGGCGCCACCACCCAGCGCAGGCTTTCGATAACCGCCTTCACGTCCTCCCAGCCCGGTTCTTCCAACTGTTCCAGCGGACCTTCCAGCGCCTGCTCGATCAACCGCGCCGCATACAATTCCAGGCGTTCACGCGTATCGCCGGCGGTGCGCCACAGCTGCGCGTCGAGCGCCTGCAAGACCTCGGGCCGACGCCCGATCCAGGGCTCGGCCAAGGCACAGTCGAGGGGGTCAAAGCCCAATTCGAAAGCCTTGGCCAATACGCGCAACAGGCTCGATTGCGGACCACGGCCGTCGCCACGCGGGATACGCAACAACGCCAGCAAGGTGTCGATACGCAGGCGGCCTGCGGGAGATTCGCCAAAGACATGCAGGCCGTCACGGATCTGCGACTCCTTCAAGTCGCACAGATAGGTGTCCAGGCGCGGCAGCCAAACGGCCGCGTCCACGTCGCTGCCCAACGCCAGCTCCTGGTCGATACGGGTTTCGCGCACCAACTTGAGGATGTCTTTCTGCAGTTCCAGTGCGCGGCGCGGGTCAAGCAACTGCGCCTCGTAATACTCATCCGCCAACAACTCAAGGTCACGCAACGGGCCATAGGTTTCGGCGCGGGTCAGCGGCGGCATCAAGTGATCGATGATCACCGCCTGGGTGCGCCGCTTGGCTTGGGCACCCTCGCCCGGGTCATTGACGATAAACGGGTAGATATTCGGCAGCGGCCCCAGCAATGCATCAGGCCAGCAGGTTTGCGACAGGCCCACGCCCTTGCCCGGCAGCCATTCGAGGTTGCCGTGCTTGCCCACATGGATCACGCCGTGGGCGCCATAGGTGTGGCGCAGCCAGAAATAGAACGCGAGATAGCCGTGGGGCGGCACCAGGTCAGGGTCGTGGTACACCGCGCTGGGGTCTACCTGATAGCCCCGCGCAGGCTGGATCCCGACAAAGGTCAGGCCCAGGCGCAGGCCGGCGATCATCAGGCGGCCATCGCGACACATCGGGTCGTTATGAGGTGGCCCCCAACGTTCCAGCACGGCCTGACGGTTGGCTTCGGGCAAGCGGTCGAACATCGCCTGGTAATCGTCCAGGCCCAGGCTCTGGTGGCAAGGGCGCAGGTCGAGGCTGTCCAGATCGTTGGTGACGCCGCCCAGCAATTGGTGGATCAGCGCGGTGCCGCTGTCCGGCAACGCGTGCGGCAGCGGGTAGCCTTGCGCTTGCAGCGCACGCAGGATATTCAGCGCCGCCGCCGGGGTGTCCAGGCCCACACCGTTGCCAATGCGCCCGTCACGGGTCGGGTAGTTGGCGAGCACCAGTGCAATACGTTTCTGTGCATTCGGCACCCGCGCCAGCTCAACCCAACGGCGTGCCAGTTCGGCGACAAAGTCCATGCGCTCAGGGGCTGCGCGGTAGCACACCACGTCCGACTGGCTACGCTCGCTGCGCCACGCCAGGTCCTTGAAACTGATCGGCCGGCTGATGATGCGCCCGTCCAGCTCCGGCAAGGCAATGTGCATCGCCAGGTCGCGTGGGCCGAGCCCCTGTTCGCTGGCCTCCCAGCCCGGCTGGTTGTCTTGCGCGCAGATCGCCTGGATCACCGGGATATTGCGGCGAAACGGGTATAAATGCGGGGCTTCGGGGCTGGACTGGGCAAAGCCGGTGGTGTTCAGGATCACCGCTGCGCTGACTTCGTCCAGCCAGTCTTCGACCGCCGCCAGGCAGCCGGGCTCCTTCAGGCTGGCCACCGCCATCGGCAACGGATTAAGCCCCGCCGCCTGCAGGCGCTGGCAGAACACGTCGATAAAACCGGTATTGGCCGCCTGCAAATGGGAGCGGTAAAACAGCACCGCCGCCACCGGCAACTCAGGGTTCCACTGCCGCTGCCAGTCATTGAGGCGGGCGTTGCCGTGCTGAGGATGATAAATCGCCGTGCGCGGCAACAGCTGCGGCTCGGCCCAGGCGTAATCGCGGCCCAGATAGGCGCTGGCCAGGCAGTGATAGAAATCCAGGGCATTGCCCAAGCCGCCCTGGCGCAGGAAGTGCCAGAGGCGGTCGCGTTCTTCCACGCCGACGGTGCTCAAACCACTGAGTTCCGGGTCCGGGCGATCATCGCCGGGTACCAGGATCAGCTGCACACCACGCTCGGCCAACTCCACTAACCGCTCAATGCCGTAGCGCCAATAACCAATGCCGCCGTGCAACGAAATCAGGATGACCTTGGCGTGGCGCAGCACCTCATCGACATACAGGTCGACCGAGGCGTGATTCTGCACCTGCATCGGGTTGGCCAGGCGCAAGCTGGGATAATCGTCGGGTAACTGCTGCGCCGCTTCGGCCAACAGCGCCAGGCTGGAATCGCCGCTGCACAGGATCACCAGTTCGGCGGGGGTTTGTCCAAGGTCGGCGATATTGTCGTCCGAGACGAAACCACCGGGCTGGGTCCTGAGCAGGTGCATGGGTCAGACGCTGAGGGCGGCGCGCAGTTGCGCTTCGAGGCCCGCCGCATCCAGCTCCTGGCCGATCAGTACCAAGCGCGTGGTCCGCGCTTCATCGGCGCCCCAGGCACGGTCGAAGTGTTTGTCAAAGCGTGTGCCTACGCCCTGGATCAGCAGGCGCATCGGTTTGTTCGCAATCGCGGCGAAGCCTTTGACGCGCAGGATGCCGTGTTGCACTACCAACTGAGTCAGAGCGTCGAGCAACAGCGCTTCGTCGGTTTGCGGCAGGTCGATGGAGATGGAGTCGAAGGCGTCGTGATCGTGGTCGTGATCCTCTTCGCCGTCGTGGTGGTGATCGTGATGGCTATGCCGACCGTCGATGTGTTCTTCGGAGCCGGCACCCAGGCCGATCAGCACGTCCAGCGGCAAGCGGCCGCTGCTGGCTTCGATGATCTTCACCGCCGGCGGCAACTCCTCGGCCACTTCCAGACGCACACGGGCCAGGTCTTCGGGGTTGATCAGGTCGGTCTTGTTGAGGATCACCAGGTCGGCGCTGGCCAGCTGATCGGCGAACAGCTCGTGCAGCGGCGATTCGTGGTCCAGGTTCGGGTCCAGTTTGCGCTGGGCGTCCACTTGGTCCGGGAAGGCGGCGAAGGTGCCGGCGGCCACGGCTGGGCTGTCGACCACGGTGATCACCGCGTCAACCGTGCAGGCGCTGCGGATTTCCGGCCACTGGAAGGCTTGCACCAACGGCTTGGGCAGGGCCAGGCCGGAGGTTTCGATCAGGATATGGTCGAGGTCGCCGCGACGCGCCACCAATTCGCGCATCACCGGGAAGAACTCCTCTTGCACGGTGCAGCACAGGCAGCCGTTGGCCAATTCGTAGACGCGGCCATTGGCTTCTTCCTCGGTGCAACCGATGGAGCACTGCTTGAGGATTTCACCGTCGATCCCCAGTTCACCGAACTCGTTGACGATCACCGCGATACGACGGCCCTGGGCGTTGTCGAGCATATGCCGCAGCAAGGTGGTTTTGCCCGAGCCGAGAAAGCCGGTAACGATGGTGACGGGAAGTTTGGCCAGTGTTTTCATCGGATGCCCTTTTGGGGCGGGCAGACGGGACGACAGGCCCTGCGACGGCGCGCAGCAGCGGATTTCGTCACCGGATCACCCCGCCCGGTTGAATTGGAAAATCGGTTGCGAGGCAGGTCTCCTGGCTTGGGGCTTGCAGGTCTTGCGACCGGCGCCGGCTGCGCCTTCCCGCGTTATCGGCAGTGGCGTGGCAGTCAGTTGAACCCTTCACAGTTGCGGGGGCAGCCGCGGCTTGAACCGCGTTCCCTTCTTAGCTTCGACCTGGGCCGAAGAACCTCGAGGGTGCAAGGCTACGCAGTGCGCGGGGGATGGTCAACGTCGGCAGCTTTTGGCCGCCGACATGACAGTCCTAGAAACTCGATGCAGACTTGACTACCGATTCGATTCGCTCACGCCCTGCACTCGTCAAACGCTTCACACCAAAGGTCTTGGCAATCTCCAACGGTTGGTCGCCCCCTGAAATCAACGAGGCCACGAGCAACAACTCCTCAGCTGCGATTTCTTCGACAGAACGAGCATCGTCGAGCCCGCCCGGCGTACGGTAGAGGTTCCAATTCAAAACATCGTCTGCAGAGTGCCAGACGAATTGCCCATCCACCGGATCACTTTTCAGATGGTGATATCGTTCGGTCAACTCAAGAACGCGCTCTCGAATCAAACGACCTGACCGTTGGAATCCGTGTGCCCTAGCGATCCGTTGCACAAGCAACGAATCCAGTATCGGTGCCTCATGCGCCAATACATGGGAGATCAGTTCAATTAAAATCGGGTCGTACTCTTCGGTGTAAAAAGCATCCGCACGAATTTTGTCGTTTACGCTAGTGAAGTCCGTGACACGATATTCACCCTTTACCACAGGAGTGGATGGAGCCGAAGTTGCTCTCGCGAATTTTAGTTCCGGCAACTCAGCAGCCGTTACTTCATTTTCAACGACTTCCACAACACTCTCCTCTTGATCTTGGGCGCGCGGCGATTGGTCGTCCGCGACCACCACAACTGGGCGAACAAGTGACTGCTGCTCATCAGAGGCAACAAGCTCGAGTTTAGCTCGAGACTCAGTCAACAACGCTTCGAGAGCAGCATGTAGCCGGTCCAGCGCTCCAGACTTATCTATCCACCAGTCCGTGGACCACAAACGAACTAGATTCCAGCCCAAACCTTTCAAAATTGCGCCTCGGACCTTGTCTCGATCTCGTGCCGTCGCTGCACTATGGTAAGTCGCACCATCACATTCGACACCAGCCAAGTAGTCACCGGGCCGGTCCGGATGCACGATACCTAGATCTAGCCGGAAACGGGATACACCAATCTGCGGAACCACTTGCCAGCCCTTGCGCCTCAAACCCTGAGCAACGGCCTCTTCAAATGGTGAATCGTATCCGCCTACCGAGCCCTGAATAGCCTCGGCCAACGCTCTCGGCCCTCGCTGAGCAAACTCAATGAAGTGCTTGAGATCACGCACGGCTCTTGCGTTGGTACGATTCAAGTCGATCATCGACGCGTCGAAAGACGAAAACACCAGCATTTCCCGGCGGGCACGCGTGATCGCGACGTTCAATCGACGCCAACCCCCCTCTTTGTTCAGCGGACCAAAATTCATCGACATAACTTGGGCGCCTGGCTCCGTCGGCCCGTATCCAATACCTAGAATGATCAAATCACGCTCGTCACCCTGTACGGTTTCCAGGTTTTTAACAACCACCGGCTCAGGCAGATTATCTTGGAAAAACGGCTCGATTTGCGGGAACTGTTGTCGCGCTTTATCCAGCAGATCGGTGATCAACCTTTGCTGGTCAGTGTTCAGTGTGATGATTCCAATCGTATGACCCGCTGCGATAAAGGCCGGGTCCATCAAGCGCTTGACCGTTTCGGTGACTATTGCCTCCGCCTCTACTTGGTTATGACGGCCCTTGCCCTTCGCATAAATCCCGTCAACACGCCGCCACTCAACGGTGCTCGTACGTGTTTGCGCAGCAGGAAAGGTGATCAAGTTGCTGTCGTAATAACGATGATTGGAAAACGCGATCAAACTCTCGTGACGGCTACGGTAGTGCCAACTGAGACTGTGACTTGGAATACCGGCCCCCAGACATTCGTCGAGAATGCTTTCCATATCTTCCGCCGTGTCATCTTCAGAAGCAGATGCTGCACGATTGAAGAAATTGGTCGGCGGCATTTGCCGAGGGTCGCCCGCAATCACCACCTGCTTGCCTCTGGCAATCGAGCCAATAGCATCCCACGGTGCTATCTGTGACGCTTCATCGAAGATCACGAGATCAAAAAGCTGGAGGTCCGCTGGCAGGTACTGAGCAATCGACAACGGACTCATCAACATGCAAGGCGCGAGTTTAGGTAATGCATCACCCATCTCAACAGCCAGTTGACGCACTGGTTTGTGGCGCCGAGACTTCTGTAGCTCATGCTTCAAAACGCCAAAACCACCTTGTTTGCCGATTTCATTTTTCGATGGAATCAGGCCACAGAGTTTCGCGCGAATGTAACGCACGGTGAGCTTGGATAAATCTTCATCCAAGCGAACAAACGCCTCGATATCGCTGGCATGCTCCGCCGGTACGAAGTTGCGCAACACCGGCTCTGCGTCGATGGCCCCAGTTGCAAACCAGCGCGCATAGGCAGTTTCGAACGCATCCAAGGTGCCACCTTCAGGTAAGGCATTTTCAGCCAGCGCATCGCTCAGGGGTTGTAATCCCATGGCCAGCGCTTCATCTCTGACGCGACACCAGTCACACCAAGCCTTGAGCTTCGAGGATTGGCGAGTGATCGCATTAGAAGCGGCAAACAATGCTTCAATTGACAGCCCTGCCTCGTAGGGTCGATTACAAAGCTCATAGAACCGCTGGGTAGTCTGACTATAGTCCGCAAGAGCATCTTTCAGCGCATGCAGCGCCGCGGAAATGAAACCACCCGCCCCCAACAGCTCATTAGCTTTTACAACTAGTTTCTCAGTAGCCTCGCGCAGGGAAATCAGATGTTCTGGCGATTGTGCGTTCGCACTAATGGTTGCCCTTAGGCGTTCACCCAGCTCGCAGGCGACGATCATGGCCGCACCATCACTGGCTAAACCACTCCACCCAGGAACTGCCGTCAAATCTGAAGACGCTCCATCCAATGTGGTGAGCAAGGTCTGCATTTCGCTGAGTTTGAGCAAGTCTGACTCAACATCAGGCACCCCAACCGCACCACCTGCACTGGCTAGATGTTTGGCTACCCTCTTCTTGCCTAGAGTAGCGAGGAACCAGAACTTTTCCTTGGCCAGACGCCATTCGTCCTTGAGCGCAACAAGGTCGAGTGTGCGGCACGCGCCTTCCGTATAACGAACAGAAAGCGAACTTTCGATCGTTCGATAATCAGCCAGAACTTGTGCCGCTTTTTTAGCCGAATTGATCTTGGCGCTAACATTCAGCGTAAAGACAAATGAGAGGTCAATACCATGGGCATCAGCCAATAAGGTGACGAACTGTGCAAGCTGCTCGAAATCCTCACTACTCTCTACGGCAAGCGGCAGGCTCGTTGATTTGAGAAGATTGGCACCGGCGTCCTTTAATCGCTCAATTTTTCCTGGCAGCTCCCTTGCTGCAGCGACAATCGCCTCTTGCCATCCGTTCGACCAGTCGGTGGGCGCCATCAATGCAAAATCGTTTGAAAGCTCACGTGCGGCCTGACTGTTCAAATCAAGACGTCGCGCAAGGTCTTTCATCATCAGGTACGTTTGGGCGTCGTGAACTGTTCCGACCGGCCAAACCAGACGCGGCAACGATTCGCTCCAATCCCGCACTACTCGTCCAATAGCTTGGTGTACCGACAAACCGCTGGGTGAGCGCTGATGAAGTAACTCGACAACTTGGTTTAACCGATTTCGTAGTTTATGTAGTTTCGCCGCCTCAGCGTTCCATTCTTCCGCGCTCAGTGCATCACGAACGTCCCATGCACGTTCAAGCTGCTTGAGCACTTCAACCTTGGACGTTTTGCTGGAATGAAGCTCGAGACAAAACTCGCCCAACCCCTTCTCTTCAAGCCGTCGATACACAACGTCCAGCGCGGCCATCTTTTCAGCAACGAACAACACTCTGCGCCCAAGCGCGAGATTGTGCGCAATCATGTTGGCAATGGTTTGGGATTTACCGGTGCCCGGCGGACCGTCAAGCACAAAGTCGCAACCACTGGACGACGCGACCACAGCAGCCAGTTGAGACGAGTCCGCTGGCAAGGGCGTGAACAGATTGGCTGGATTGACCTTGCGGTCCAACTCGTGAGGTTGCGGAAACTCACCGGAGATTCCGTAGCCTTCACCACCAATGCTTCGCTCCAGCAGATGCTTGACCATCGCACTTTTCAGCAACTGGTCTGAACGAGCAGCCAAATCTTGCCACATAAGGTACTTGGCAAATGAAAACGTCCCGAGCACCAGTTCTGTAGTTACCTCGAACCCGGGCACATCTCTAACAGCGCGTCTCACGATGTTCCAGATGCCAGCCACATCGATGCCGCTGTCATCTGTTGGAAGCTCGCCGTCCAACCCAGGAATGACCAACTCGAAATCATGCCGAAGCAACTCTAGTAACGTTAAGTTGAAACGCGGCTCATCTTCCAACAACGTCATTGTCACGCCGGACAAAGCACTTTTGCGGTCAAGCTTTACCGGCAGCAAAATCAACGGTGCTGAATAGGTCTTCTGATCATCTGCCGATTTTTTCCATTTCAGGAAGCCCAAAGCGAGGAACAAGGTATTCGCGCCACCCTCATCCAGATCGCTACGCGCCTTGCGATACAAATCGATCATGGCAACTTCAAGCTTGGATTTCTCAAGTGTCGCGAGCACCTCGCCTCTAGCGAGTGCAGCCTTCGCATACTCGTCAAGCAGGCTTTCACGATTCTGTTGCTCATACAGTGCAGCATCTCTACCACCAGCCTCAAGGTCCGGCACCGAGACGATTCGAATACGTTTACCGTTGGATAATTGGTCTTCCAGCTCTGCTGGGTCAGAACAAATTAGCCGTACACCCTTGGCACTGTCCGGCAAATGCAGGAGCCGGTTGCGGGTAGTCAAATCCAAAAGTTTACGTTGCCATAGCGTGAGCTTGCCTGCGGGTGAATCCGAATCGACAGACACTTCAACGTCAAATGGCGGCAATGACGGGGCAATCTCCAAGCCTTCTGCCACAGACGTCGCATCTTGGTCGGCATCCGTTTTAGCGGCAGCTACTGAAGTAGCTAAAGGTCGGATACGCTGCATACGTGCGCGATGGAGATCAATAGCCATGATGAAATCTTCATCATTGATTTGTCGCTCAGCAGCACTGATTGCCTGAGTGAAACTCGGCACCGGAAACTGAGTGGCTAGCGTAGTTTCAAAGACCAGCGCCTCTTTTAGATCAATGCGTTTGCGCACCGCAGCCGCTTCATCAGTAATTAGTTGGGAGAATTCTTGCGGTTGAAGCCAGACCCCGACGAAAGCGTGACCTTTGGTCAGAATCAGTAATGCATTGAGGCCAGCCTGTTCCAGCGCCGCCGCGAATAGAAGCGCAGTGTCCAGACAGGTAGCTACGCGTCCGTCCAGAATGAGTCCCGGTGACCGAACCTTTTGCCCACGTGTTTCAAAACTTGCAGGCGGAAGCGCATAACTCAGTCTGAGCCCGCAAACTGCCGACCAAATAGCGGAAGCCAGCTCCCATGTTCGGGCTCGGGACTTGCGTTCGTACCCATCAATACCATCCGGTTTGCCAGCACGACGCAGTACGTCCGATGCCGATTTGAGTATCCGGTCAACCGCGGGGTCATTTGGCATCGCAAACGCGGGCAGCAGCTCGGGCATTGAACTCACACCCCCCCACTCATTTTTCGCAAGAAGCTCAACAGAAAAGGTCTGGCTAACCAGGACCTCGTCTATACACCGAAGTCGCAAAACAAGCGTTGCAGATAGGCTCTCAGCAAGATCGGCCAAATAACCAGCATTCAATATTAGATTGCGGTCTGAAATATGTAGGGTTGAATCTTTCCCGAGACGATCAAAACGCCAAATCTTGCCTTCCAGGAAAGGTGGATCAGCCACCAGTTCCAACTCAAGATCGTTGTAATCCACCTCACCATCGTTATGTACCACCAGTTCGCGTAGAACCGGGACAGCATTTTGGTGAGAAGCAAAGCCAATCTTGTTGGCGATCACTCCCTCGATCTTGATGGTCATGAACCATTTCTCCTTGGTAAACGGGGTATTGCAGTACATACAAAAAGAGTGGGCATACTCACCGACGTGCAGGCTTTTTGAAACAGCTTTTTTCACCGGAAGCCAATGAAACGACGAGGCGTTTGCATTTTTCGCCTTCACGCGTGAAAACCGACTACCAACCGACCTAATTGACTCCAATCATCGCTCATGCTCTCCTACACATCTTGTTTCGGGTGCCCTGCAAAGGGTGAAACGGGAAACCGGTGAGCCATCTATGGCAAGTCCGGTGCTGCCCCCGCAACGGTAAGCGAGCGAAGTGTCACAGCCACTGTGCGAATGCATGGGAAGGCGATGCTTTCAGGCCTCTGTGCAGAGAGCCCCTCGCGAGCCCGGAGACCGGCCCGAAAAATCAGATAACAAACCCGCGGTGGGCGGGCGCTGTTCGGAACTCTGCGGGCCTGGCTCGCGGGGTTCGCATGCGCTCGTGTCACCCTGAAACCGAAGAAAAGGGACGCGCCATGTCGATCATCAGCAGCACTTCGTCCGCCACCAGCGGCACTTCTACCTTGAGCCAACGCCTGACGGCCGCCATCGGTGCGTCGATCCTGGGCGCGTGCCTGGTTTACTTCGCCGGTTTCTCGCATATCGAAGCGGTGCATAACGCCGCGCACGATACCCGCCACAGCGCCGCGTTCCCGTGCCACTGAGACCCGTCGACATGATCAAGCGTATTGCGCAAACCGCAGGTTTCACCGGCTTGCTGGCCGCCTTGTTGCTGACCTTGCTGCAAAGCTTCTGGGTCGCCCCGCTGATTCTGCAGGCGGAGACCTTTGAAAAGGCCCCGGCGACTGCCGAAGTCGCCCATGAACATGCCGCAGGCGCCGCCGCCCACACCCACGATGCCGAGGCCTGGGAGCCTGAAGACGGTTGGCAGCGTGTGCTGTCTACCACCGGGGGCAACCTGGTGGTCGCCGTCGGTTTCGCGCTGATGCTGGCCGGTCTCTACACCTTGCGTGCGCCCACCCGTACGGCGCAGGGCCTGCTGTGGGGCCTGGCCGGTTACGCGACGTTCGTACTGGCCCCGACCCTGGGCTTGCCACCCGAGTTGCCGGGCACCGCCGCGGCGGACCTGGCCCAGCGCCAGATCTGGTGGATCGGCACGGCCGCCTCCACCGCCGCCGGTATCGCGCTGCTGGTATTTGGCCGCAGTTGGCTGCTTAAAGTGTTGGGCGTGGCGATCCTGGCCGTGCCCCATATCATCGGTGCGCCGCAACCGGCAGTGCATTCGATGCTGGCCCCGGAGGCCCTGGAAGCGCAGTTCAAGATTGCCTCGCAATTGACTAACGTGCTGTTCTGGCTGGCCCTGGGCTTGATCAGCGCCTGGTTGTTCCGGCGCAATCGCGACGGCCACTACTCGGCATGACCTTAGTGGTCGGCCTCGGTTGCCAGCGGGGCTGTGAGGTTCACGCCCTGCTGGCGCTGTTTGACGCCGCCCTGACCGAGGGCGGTATCGAGCGCCAGCAGGTCACGGCACTGGCGAGTATCGATCACAAACAGCATGAACCGGGATTGCTCGCACTGGCCGAACAGTTGGGGTTGCCCTTACGCTGTTTCAGTGCGCAACACCTGGCGACGTTTGAACACCGTCTGAGCCATAAATCCGCGATTGCCTTTGCCCATACCGGCTGTTACGGCGTTGCCGAAAGCGCCGCCCTGGCCCTGGCCGAGCAACTCGTCAACGCTCCTGCCCGCTTGTTGATCAGCCGCCGAAAATCCCCCCAGGCCACCTTTGCATTGGCGTGCGCCGGCTGAAATCCCGATAATTGCCCTCCTCGATCATGAACAATCTTCATGCTCGCCCGTTTTTCAACAGGAACTCCCCATGACCGTCTACTTCATCGGCGCAGGCCCCGGCGACCCGGAACTGATCACCGTCATAGGCCAGCGGCTGATCCGCAGCTGCCCGGTGATTATCTATGCGGGCTCGCTGGTGCCGGCGGCGGTGCTGGAAGGTCATCAGGCGCAAACGCTGGTCAATAGCGCCGAATTGCACCTGGAGCAGATCATCGAGCTGATCAAGACCGCCCACGCCAACGGCCAGGATGTGGCGCGGGTACACTCGGGCGACCCCAGCCTGTATGGGGCGATTGGCGAGCAGATCCGGCACTTGCGCGAGTTGGGCATCCCTTTCCAGATCATTCCCGGGGTGACCGCCGTGGCGGCGTGTGCGGCCCTGCTGGAAACCGAGCTGACCCTGCCGGATATCGCCCAGAGCGTGATCCTGACGCGTTACGCCGATAAAACCAGCATGCCGGCCGGGGAAGACTTCGACAGCCTGGCCCGCCATGGCACCACCCTGGCGATTCACCTGGGGGTCAACCATCTAGAGAAGATCGTCGCCCAATTGCTGCCGCACTATGGCGCGGATTGCCCGATTGCCGTGGTGCACCGGGCCACCTGGCCGGATCAGGATTGGGTGGTGGGTACGTTAGCGGACATCGCCGAGCAGGTTGCGCTCAAGGGCTTCCGGCGTACGGCACTGATTGTGGTGGGCCGGGTGCTGGCCAATGACGGTTTCAGCGAGTCTTCGCTGTACCGCGCAGGTCACGCCCACCTTTATCGCCCCTGAATGCACGGCGGACCAAAATGTGGGAGCGGGCTTGCTCGCGAATGCGCAATGTCAGTCAGCGCCTTGGTGACTGATACGCCGCAATCGCGAGCAAGCCCGCTCCCACAGTTGATCTGATTTGTTAGATAGTTCTCGTAATTATCTGAATTTCAAGCATAAAAAACGGCGCTCACGGGGCGCCGTTTTTTTGTTCGCAGTGAACACCGTACTCAGTAGTAGGCGTTTTCTTTCTGCGTGTGGTCGGTCACATCGCGTACACCTTTAAGCTCCGGGATACGTTCGAGCAGCGTACGCTCGATCCCTTCACGCAAGGTCACGTCCGCCTGGCCGCAGCCCTGGCAGCCGCCGCCGAACTTGAGTACGGCGATACCGTCATCCACCACGTCGATCAGGCTCACCTGGCCGCCGTGGCTGGCCAGCCCCGGGTTGATCTCGGTTTGCAGGTAGTAGTTGATACGCTCGTTGACCGGGCTGTCGGCGTTGATGTTCGGCACCTTGGCGTTGGGCGCCTTGATGGTCAACTGGCCGCCCATACGGTCGGTGGCGTAGTCGACCACGGCGTCGTCCAGGAAGGCTTCGCTGAAGGCATCGATGTAGGCGGTGAAGCTTTTCAGCCCCAGGGCGGTGTCTTCCGGCTTCTCTTCGCCAGGCTTGCAGTAGGCGATGCAAGTTTCGGCGTACTGGGTGCCGGGCTGGGTGATAAAGACGCGGATGCCGATACCTGGGGTGTTCTGCTTGGACAGCAGGTCAGCCAGGTAATCGTGGGCGGCGTCGGTAATGGTTATGGCAGTCATGGAAACTCCTCACAGGCTTGCCGCCAGTTTACGCCAATCATCGAGGCGGTACAAAGTCCTAGTATTTTTGTCGGAAAAGTCACCGACATACCGGCAGGTATCTATATAGGTCCCGGCCCGGCAGCGCCTGCCTAACATCGGGTTTTACCGACTCGGCCGAGACCCGCCATGGACCCACTATCGTCATCGATTTTTTGCAGAAAACGCCCCGCCCAGCTCGACACCCTGTACCACTTGATCGATGCAGTCACCCCGCTGGCCAGCTCCGCCTCCAGCGCAGCGGCCGCCAGCCTCTATTACCGCCCGCTCCCCGGTTCCGAACTCGGCCGACAATGCCAGGCCGCGTTCACCACGCTGCAAAAGCTGGAGGCCGACGAGGACTTTGTCGAATACCTACACAACCGGCAACCCTCCCAGACACCCTACACCGACACGCTGCTGGACTCCCTCACCGCCCTCGTCAACACCCCGAGGCAGCCAAAACCTGCCATCCCGGAGGTTTTCACGCTGTGCAATCAACCCGTGGTACTGCGCGATATCCCCACCTACTGGACGATGGATGCCGAGGTGCTATTGGCCATCCTCCATCGCGTCGGCGACGGGCTCAAGAGTGACGGCTCGGTGCGCTTCGATCTCGCGCTCAAATATTACGGTCTGGTCCCCCACAGCCCGGCCACGCCCGCGCAATGGAACAGACTGCTCGACACGCTACGCGAATGCTGCGCGCTGCTCGCGCTGGGGCATGCCGATCACAATAACGACCTGGAGCCGCTACTGGGCGACGCCGGCGATGCAATCATCGTCGGCGTGACGCGTGCGCTGGAAGAGGAACACGGCAAATCGCTGTTCAGCCACATCCTTCCCGACACGTTTTTTACCCCGCAGCAAAAGCTGGCCCGCAGCCAGCCGACGGCACTGTTAAGCGAACACCTGCATCAACCCCACAGCCTCGAAGTCGGCCGGCGGATCGTCAGCGCACTCGACTGGTTCGGCGCAGACCCGACGCAGGACTGCCCCCGGGCAGTGCTGGTCAAACTCGTCTGGCGCGCCCTATGGCTGAGCATCAAGCCCCAGGACGCCGCCCAGTACGACAACGAACTCAACCGGTTGGTCGAACCGTGCGCCCGCTACGCGCAAATCCGCGAGTCCCTGCTGCACGACTACCAGCGTGAGTTGGGCGTCGACGCCCATGGCGCGGCGCTGGTGCTGTGCGTCGCCAAGGCGCACATCGCCAGCGAGGTATGGGTCGAGGACATTCCCGATGAGCTGTCCTACGGCACCACCAGTGCCTGGGTGCATTTCAAAAGTGGCTTTCTGCTCGCCGAATGCCTGGCACCCGGCGCGGCGCGGGGTTTCACCTTCGATGAGTTGCACAACCTTTCAGCCGAGTACTTCCGGGCCTGCGAGGGCGATACCGGGCGACAGGCACTGGTGACCCTGGCCAGATTGCCACCGACCCTGCACTGGGCGCAGGCCAACGGTTTGCTGCCCGTGCAAAAGCAGCGCTACACCCCGGAGCAAGTGACGCAGGCGGTTGCGGCACTGGAGCGCCACGAGCGCGAGGTGATCGAGGCGGTCAAGCAGCTTGTACTCCGGCCACCGGGACGCGCGCAGTTCAGCAGCGACCAAGCCCATGACACGGCGTTCTATGCCTATTTGCAAACCCCGAAAGCCGCCTATAAAAAACTGATCAAGACACTGCTCGCGCAAATCCCGCCGGCGGTCGGCGATATCGAGCGCGATGAAGTCCGCGTCTATGCATTGCGCGAGCCGCTGCGCGACGTCGAAGCCACCTTCGAGACCCCGCGCCGGACCGCCGCCGTACGTGGCCGCACGGGTTTCATCCTGCGCCTGGGCAACCCGCGTCTGGCGAACGCGGCGTGTTACATCGAAGTGTTTCCCGCCCTTGGCGTGATTCGTGTGCGCGACGACATCCGTAGCCTGCTGATCGGTGGCGTGGTCAAGACCCAATCGATTGGCGGCGCCACCCGCCCCGGCAAGGGCAGTTTTCGCTGCGGCACCTTGCTGGCATTCGACTGGCCGGCCTACCGCAACGGCGCAACGCCCAGGCCCGGCCAGCACCATACGCTGATCGCCGACCCCGTTGGCGAGGTGCTGGCACCGCTCGATCTACCCGTCAGTCAGGCGTCCCGCGCCACCAACCACCTCTATGGCGCACGCGCTGAAGCGCTGGCGCACATGATTGCCGAGCAACACTTTTACTGCGACGAAGTCGCGTTGTTGGATACCACCCGTGAAGCCACCAAGGTACTGGACCTCGGCGAATACCTCGGCGAGCGCATGGCGTTCTGGGGCAAAGTCCTGGTGCCGTTCTGGGGCCCCATCGAGGACCTCAATTCCAGCGACCCGGAACGCGTGGCCCTCGGCGGCTTGAGTTTTTTTGCCGATATCGTTGGGTTTGCCCTGCCCCTGGGCAAGTACGTGGCCGGCAGTGCCAGGGTGATCGTGCAATCGGGCCGAGCCGGGATTCGCCTGGCGCTGCCCGCGCTCAAGACCCTGACGCGGCAGTTGATCATCCAGGTGTTGCAGGAACTCAACCCACTCAGCGCCCTCCCGACCCTTTTGCGCATGGGCCATTATTACTCGCTCAAATTGCTCTACAAGACCTTGAACACGTTCGGCGAATGGGCGGACGAGATGATTCCGGCCAGCCGTTTGATCCCGGTAAACCCCACAGGCTGGACGCCACGGCAACCCGGCGACCGACTGTTCGTGGTAGCCGGCACGCCGAATGTGCCGCTGCGTAATGTTGGCAGTAATGCACGCCCAGACTGGCGCTTGATTGACGCAGCGTCGGACAGCGTCTTCGGCCCACGCTTTCGCGAACCGGTCACGGTCATGAGCAACAGCGACCCGCACATCAGCCGCTATGCGGTGTCAGCCCACTGGATCAGCGGGCTCAAGCCGGATTCCCGGGGGATTTTCCACCGACGCGAGTATGGTCAAGCGTTTGTCTGCAACATCGATGAGCGCGGCGAGATCGCCGTTTATCAGATCCGCGAGCATTCCTACGGCTACCTCGAGGAAATCGCCGAAGGGAGCGCAAACAGTTTTACCGTCGCACTGGTCAACCCGAAAACCAATCAGGACTTGGGTATCAGGCTGTCCTCGGTGCAGCCCGGCCATTGGTTTTCAAGCCCGACAAGACTCGCGGGCGGCGCGCCGGATGGCCTGAATGTGCTTACGCCGCCGACCTTGCAAAAGTGGTCGGCCTTCTCCGAGATGGCCCTGAAACTGGCGGCGGACGCCTTCATCAAAAAGCACAAGCTTGATCCCGCAGCGTTTCATCAGTTTGTGCATACCCGCGGCGAACTGCGCGGTCGCGGCCAGGAAATGCTCGATCAAGCCAACCGCGCTCGGGTGCCCGTAGCCTTGAAAAACCTGCAACGCTGGCGGCGCATGCCCCAGGCGATGCGGGTCAAGCGCACCCGCGAGGGCTATGCCCACGATCACAACCTCGACCCGCAGGCCTTTATCGACCATGTCAATATGGACGGCTCATTCACGCCACTTGGCAAAGTCCTGGAAAAACACAGCCTGCAGCAGTCGTTCAGCCCGCTGACCCGGCAAGACCTGGAGGATTGGCACCGCCTGCACGCCCAGGCCCAGGCCCAGCCGCATCGTTCGATGGAACACTTCCTCGACCAGCGTAATCTGAACCCGGTGAAATGGCGGCAGTATGTCGAGGACAATGGCCAGTTGACCCAGGCCGGGCGCCTGGCGGTATTTTTTGACCAGCCCCTGCCCAACACACCGCTGGCGCGCAAGCGCACAGTGCCGGCGCCGGCCGCCAGTCCCTCCAAGGATTCCACCACCCAGACGTCGCCGCGTGAACCCGACACTGAACAGCCTACCCTCGCCGCCAAGCGCAGCCGTACGCACTACGACGCCGATCGCCCCGATGGGCACCAGATCAACAATGCCGCGCCGATCCTGCAAGATCCCTACAACGTCAACCGCAGCCTGACGGCAGAGCTGGAGGGCGCGGTGGAGCAGATCAGGATCACCAATGACTGCGGCCTGTTCGACGGGCTCAGGGAGCCCAAGCGCCAGCGGGTGATCGAGGCCGTGACGGAAGACATCCAGGATTGGATCACCAAGGAAGGCCGTCACCATGACCTGCTGAGCGAACTGTTCGAGGTAAAAAAACTCGACGACGGCCCGGAGCGCGGCTACTCGCTGGTGGCACGGCGCGATATCCAGCATTTTGATGTGTTGGGGCCGTACACCGGGCGCCTGCATCTGAATGATGCGTCGCTCAGCGCCGATATTCTTGAGCATGGCATGCAGCGGGTGTCCGACTATTTATTCCAGACCGCCACCGAGGGCGCGACGATCAGCGGGCATGGCAACAGCAATATGCTCAGCCTGATCAATACAGGCCAGATGCCCGGCGCGCCACGCGTGGGCAACGACAATGTGGCGGCCGTCTATGCCGGAAAATACATGGTCTTCCTGATCGCCAAGGACGACATTCGCGCCGGCAGTGAACTGCTGATGGACTATGGCCCCGCCTACTGGTCACGCCCATCCCCGTAGGGTCGACGATAGCGCGGGGACTCAGAGGTTTTCATAGCGGTTCATGTCCAGTACACCCTCTTCCACCGGTGTGGTTTCGTGGATGTACCGCGACAGATCGTGAAAGTACTGCCAAAACAGCGGATGACTGCGACGAATACCCCATCGATCAACGATCTGCTCAAAACCCTTGGCATCCTTGGCGTTCTCCATGGCCGCCACAAACTCAGGCACTTGCTGCGCCGGGATGTTGAAGATGAAGTTCGGATAGCTGGTCAGTACGCCAGGATAAATAGTCAGCGTATCCAGCCCCGGCTGGTAGCGATAGGCCTCACCCAACAGGAACGCCACGTTACTGTGCGCGCGATTGCGCAGCATGCTGTAGACCTCGCGCTTGCCGCTGGCGGTCTCAATGCGCAGCAGGGTCGCTTCAGGCAATTGGTCGATGACCTTGAGCCCGGCCGCCGGGCGTGAGGTCAGGCGGCTGAGCGCCTGTTCGGCGTCCTGCAAGGCCGGCTCGATACCGTCACGCGAGCAAAACGCGCCGGTGCAGCGGTTGATCGGGTCCGGGCTGACGTTGAGGTCGCCGTAGCGGGCCAGCAACTGGTTGGCGAAGTCGCGTTTCGGGTCTTGCGCGTTGAGGTGCAGGCCGCTCGGCTTGTCGTCGTCAATCGCCTCATAGTCGAGCCACATCTTCAGTTTCCCGCTGTTCTGGTACCAGTCATCGAGAAAACCGTCGCGGCTGTCAGCCGGCATCAAGCGCAGGAAGTTCTGCTCGGCGCCGTTGCGGATCAAGTCGAAATACAAGCGCGTCTGGGCCTGGTGCGACACGTTGCCGAACACGTCGAAATTTACCGCCAGTTGGTAATAGGTGCGCTCCAGCAGCGGATAGTCGAACAACCACATCGTTTGCGGGACTTCGCCGATCAGGCCTTTGGTGACCGAGGCGCTGTCAAAGTGACGGAAGATCGTCAGCAACGCATTGTCGTTGCCGGCCCACAGGGTCGACCAACTGGGCGGCGCCACGTCTGCATAGCTGTCGCGGCGCAAGACTTCGTATTGGTTGCGCTTGTCGCGATAGGCCAGCCACAGGCCGAGCACACTGCCCACGTCATCGTTCTGCCCCGGCATCGCCAGCAATGGCGTGGCCTGGCCGCGGTAACGCGCATCGGTGATGTACAGGTCGTGATCCGGGTCCTGGAACAGGGTCCAGAAGTTATCGCGGATCACATCCGTGGCGATCTGCCCACGGCAGACCGGCCCACGAATGAACGTGCGCACAAAATATTCGGCGTTATCCAGCATGAACTGGTAACGCGCCTTGGCCGGGATCGCCTCGAACGTCTCGAACGGGTTGGCGCGACGCCCCGGGCCGTAGCCCGGCAAGGCATTCACTTGCCAGTTGCCGGCGTAGAACAGCGCCTTGATGCGGGCCATCTTCTCGGCGCTGAACGGGTAAGTGATGTGGGTTTTATGCACAATCACCCCCTGCACCGGCCACAGGCGGTAGTACACCTGGGTACCGGGGTCGTCGTTGGGGCGGCGCGTCGCGATCAGGTCGATGGGTTGGCCGCTGGGTGTGCGTGAACGGACCCATTGAAAGTAATGCCCAGGCTCGCCGTTCTCGAAATAGATATGCGCCAGGAACAAGTGCTCGTACAACCAGCGCGCCACCAGGCTCTCGCGGGCGCCGGGCTGGTTGAACAGGTTCTCCCATTGCTGCACCTGCAAGGCTTCACGGGCACTGGGCGCCAGGCCCTGCTCATCGATCGGCGCACCGGAGGCGAGCCAGCGTTGCAGGGTCTGGTACTGCTGATCGGTCAAGCCGGTGACCGCCAGGGGCATGCCTTCCTTGGGATGCGCGCCGGCGTAGGCGTTGAACTCGCCGGGCATTGCGCACATGTTGTCGCGGTTGAGGCCCAGCACAATGTCTTCAGGCAATTTGGCATTGGGTTGCAGCGGCGCGTTGTGGCCCAGTTCCAACATGCGCGCCATCAGCGCGGCCTGGCTGCCCTGGGCGTCCAGCACCGAATAGAAACCCTTTTGCTGCCACGCCTGCTTGCCGAACGCGTCATAGAACAAACGGGTGGTTGGCGTCGCCTGGCTGCGCTCGCCATCGTAAACCGGCGACTTGCTCGCACCGCGCGCCGCGCCCTCGGCACTGCCCAGGTTGAGTTGGCAGGCGGAGTCGTAGCAGGCGTGGCAGGCCACGCACTTCTCGGTAAAGATCGGCTGAATATCGCGGGTATAGGAGATCGCCGAAGCGGGACCTTGTGCCTGGGCATAGCCGGCGACCAACGCCAGGACGGCGCTGGTAATAAAACGAAATGGCATGTGCCCGGTCCCGAATCGAAGCGTACGCTGAAAAATTGCCGGTGATTCTACAGGGCCATCGCCCCTTCCAACATGAACGATATTCATGCAAAGCCCGGGCATGCTCCAAATCGGCACAGGTTTGCTATGATTCATGCCCCCCGTAATGCCTGACCAGAGTAGTCCCATGTCCGATCGTAGCGCTCGTCTGCAAGCCCTTCACCAAGCCCTCAAGGAACGTATCCTGATCCTCGACGGCGGCATGGGCACGATGATCCAGAGCTATAAGCTCGAGGAGCATGACTACCGTGGCAAACGCTTCGCCGACTGGCCAAGCGACGTCAAGGGCAACAACGACCTGCTGGTGATTACCCGCCCCGACGTGATCGGCGGGATCGAGAAGGCTTATCTGGATGCCGGGGCCGACATCCTCGAGACCAACACCTTCAACGCCACGCGCATTTCCATGGCCGATTACGGCATGGAAGAACTGGCCTACGAGCTAAACGTAGAAGGTGCGCGCCTGGCGCGCAAGGTGGCCGACGCCAAGACCCTGGAGAACCCGGCCAAGCCGCGCTTTGTCGCCGGCGTGCTCGGCCCGACCAGCCGCACCTGCTCGTTGTCGCCCGACGTGAACAACCCCGGCTACCGCAACGTGACCTTCGACGAGCTGGTGGAAAACTACACCGAAGCCACTAAAGGGCTGATCGAAGGCGGCGCCGACCTGATCCTGATCGAAACCATCTTCGACACCCTCAACGCCAAGGCCGCGATCTTCGCCGTGCAAGGCGTGTTCGAGGAGCTGGGCGTGGAACTGCCGATCATGATTTCCGGCACGATCACCGACGCCTCCGGCCGTACCCTGTCGGGCCAGACCACCGAAGCGTTCTGGAACTCCGTGGCCCACGCCAAGCCGATTTCGGTGGGCTTGAACTGCGCCCTGGGCGCCAGCGAGTTGCGCCCGTACCTGGAAGAGTTGTCCAACAAGGCCAACACCCACGTATCGGCCCACCCCAACGCCGGCCTGCCCAACGAGTTCGGCGAGTATGACGAGCTGCCCTCGGAAACCGCCAAGGTCATCGAAGAGTTCGCCCAGAGCGGCTTCCTCAACATCGTCGGCGGTTGCTGCGGCACCACCCCAGGCCACATCGAGGCGATTGCCAAGGCCGTGGCCGGCTACGCGCCACGCGTGATCCCGGACATTCCGAAGGCCTGCCGCCTGTCGGGCCTGGAGCCCTTCACCATTGATCGCAGCTCGTTGTTCGTCAACGTCGGTGAACGCACCAACATCACCGGTTCCGCCAAGTTCGCCCGGCTGATCCGCGAAGACAACTACACCGAAGCCCTCGAAGTCGCCCTGCAGCAGGTGGAAGCCGGCGCCCAGGTGATCGACATCAACATGGACGAAGGGATGCTCGATTCGAAGAAGGCCATGGTGACCTTCCTCAATCTGATCGCCGGCGAACCGGACATCTCCCGCGTGCCGATCATGATCGACTCCTCCAAGTGGGACGTGATCGAAGCGGGCCTCAAGTGCATCCAGGGCAAGGGCATCGTCAACTCCATCAGCATGAAAGAAGGCGTGGAGCAGTTCATTCATCACGCCAAGCTGTGCAAGCGCTATGGCGCGGCGGTGGTAGTGATGGCGTTCGACGAGGCCGGCCAGGCCGACACCGAAGCGCGCAAGAAAGAGATCTGCAAACGCTCCTACGACATCCTGGTGAATGAGGTCGGCTTCCCACCGGAAGACATCATCTTCGACCCGAACATCTTCGCGGTCGCCACCGGTATCGAAGAGCACAACAACTATGCCGTCGACTTCATCAACGCCTGCGCCTATATCCGCGACGAGCTGCCGTATGCGCTGAGCTCCGGCGGTGTGTCCAACGTGTCGTTCTCGTTCCGTGGCAACAACCCGGTGCGCGAGGCGATCCATTCGGTGTTCCTGCTGTATGCGATCCGCAATGGCCTGACCATGGGCATCGTCAACGCCGGCCAGTTGGAAATCTACGATCAGATCCCGGCCGAGCTGCGTGATGCGGTGGAAGACGTGGTGCTCAACCGCACCCCGGACGGCACCGACGCCCTGCTCGCCATTGCCGACAAGTACAAGGGCGACGGCAGCGTCAAGGAAGCCGAGACCGAGGAGTGGCGTGGTTGGGAGGTCAACAAGCGCCTGGAGCACGCGCTGGTCAAGGGCATCACCACGCATATCGTTGAAGACACCGAGGAATCCCGGTTGTCGTTCGCACGCCCGATCGAAGTGATCGAAGGCCCGCTGATGTCCGGTATGAACATTGTTGGCGACCTGTTCGGCGCCGGCAAAATGTTCCTGCCCCAGGTGGTGAAATCCGCCCGGGTGATGAAGCAGGCCGTGGCCCACTTGATCCCGTTCATCGAGCTGGAAAAAGGCGACAAGCCGCAAGCCAAGGGCAAGATCCTGATGGCCACGGTCAAAGGCGACGTGCACGACATCGGCAAGAACATTGTCGGCGTGGTGCTGGGCTGCAACGGCTATGACATCGTCGACCTGGGCGTGATGGTGCCGGCGGAGAAAATCCTGCAGGTGGCCAAGGAGCAGCAGTGCGACATTATCGGGCTGTCCGGCCTGATCACCCCGTCGCTGGATGAGATGGTGCATGTGGCGCGTGAGATGCAGCGCCAGGATTTCCACCTGCCGCTGATGATCGGTGGCGCGACCACGTCCAAGGCGCACACGGCGGTGAAGATCGAGCCCAAATACAGCAACGATGCGGTGGTGTATGTCACCGACGCCTCGCGTGCGGTGGGTGTGGCCACGCAATTGCTGTCCGAGGAACTCAAGGCCGGTTTTGTCGAACGGACCCGCGAGGAGTACGTGGAAGTTCGCGAGCGCACCTCCAACCGTAGCGCCCGCACCGAGCGCCTGAGCTACGCGGCGGCCATCGCCAAGAAGCCGCAGTTCGACTGGGCCGGCTACACCCCGGTCAAGCCGACGTTTACCGGTGCCAAGGTGCTGGACAATATCGACCTGAATGTCCTGGCCGAGTACATCGACTGGACGCCATTCTTCATTTCCTGGGACCTGGCCGGCAAATTCCCGCGCATCCTCACCGATGAAGTCGTGGGCGAAGCCGCCACCGCGCTGTACGCCGATGCCCAGGAAATGCTCAAGAAGCTGATCGACGGGAAACTCATCAGCGCGCGCGCGGTGTTCGGCTTCTGGCCGGCCAACCAGGTGCAGGACGATGACCTGGAAGTCTACGGCGATGACGGCAAGCCTCTGGCCACCCTGCACCACCTGCGCCAGCAGATCATCAAGACCGACGGCAAGCCGAACTTCTCCCTGGCCGACTTCGTCGCCCCCAAGGACAGCGGCGTGACCGACTACGTGGGCGGGTTCATTACCACCGCCGGCATCGGTGCCGAAGACGTGGCCAAGGCCTACCAGGATGCGGGTGACGACTATAACTCGATCATGGTCAAGGCCCTGGCCGACCGCCTGGCCGAAGCCTGTGCCGAGTGGTTGCACCAGCAGGTGCGTAAAGACTACTGGGGTTATGCCAAGGATGAAGCGCTGGACAACGAGGCATTGATCAAGGAGCAGTACAGCGGCATCCGCCCTGCCCCCGGCTACCCGGCGTGCCCGGACCACACCGAGAAAGGCACCCTGTTCCAGTTGCTGGACCCCGAAGCCCATGAACTGCACGCCGGCCGCAGCGGAGTGTTCCTCACCGAGCACTACGCGATGTTCCCGGCGGCGGCGGTCAGCGGCTGGTACTTCGCCCACCCGCAGGCACAGTACTTTGCCGTAGGCAAGGTGGATAAAGACCAGATTGCAAGCTACACCGCGCGTAAAGGCCAGGACCTGGCCGTGACTGAACGCTGGCTGGCACCGAACCTCGGCTACGACAACTGACCCTGTAGTGAGCGGGCTCGCCCCGCGCTGGGCGGCGCAGCCGCCCCAACAAGGACGCCATGGTGTTTCTGAAGGACCGCGGCGACTGTGGGAGGGGGCTTGCTCCCGATGAGGGTGAGTCAGTCGATAAATTGCTGACTGACACAC
>NZ_JBNPJU010000034.1:0-72961 GCF_050312575.1 Pseudomonas sp. R11F
CGCTGCTGTCAACACCTCTTTTTCTCCGCTTTCGACCGAGAAGATCGAACCGTTGATAGAGCCAAACAACACCGCCCGATCAACTCCTTCTGGGCTTCGATGAACTGAAGCTATTCGCTGTCAGAATCTTCGTAACTTCTTGTTTATCAAGGAGTTTTCAGTTTCGACAGCGCCGGAAGTGGGGCGAATTATAGACAGATATAATTCGCCGTCAACCATTAATTCTTCTTTCCTATCAAACAGTTGCCTTTGTTCAAAAAACAACCAAGCCGCTCCAGCGCCTTCTATATAGAAGACCGCTTTCAGATTACTCCTGCCTCTCTTAAAGCAGCGACACTGGCCGGCATCAATCCCAGAACGTCTTGCAGCACCTTGACGGTATGCTCACCTAATAGAGGAGGCGCACTCCGATACTCCACTGGAGTCTTGGACAACCTGATCGGGCTGGCAACCTGAGGTACCACCCCCGCCAAGCCATGGGGTAGCGTCATCGCCAAGCCACGCGCCCTGACCTGAGGGTCGGCGAACACCTGCGCCAAATCATTGATCGGCCCACACGGCACGCCCACTTGCTCCAACTGTGACACCCACTCAGCCGTCGTCTTGAAGACCGTAGCCTGGCGAATCAACGGAATCAGCTCTGCACGGTTGGCCACTCGCGCCTTATTGGTTGCAAAGCGCGGGTCATCTGCCCACATCGGCCGGCCGGCCACTTCAGCGAACTTACGAAATTGACCGTCGTTACCCACCGTCAATATGAAGTCACCATCAGCCGTGGGGAAATCCTGATAGGGCACGATATTCGGATGCGCATTACCAAGACGCTTTGGCGGCACTCCCGTCGTCAGGTAATTCATGGCTTGGTTAGCCAGACATGCCACCTGCACATCCAACAGAGCCATATCGATATGCTGGCCACCACCATCATGATCCCGATGAGCCAGCGCGGCGAGGATCGCCACGGTCGAGTAAAGCCCCGTTAGGATGTCGGTCAACGCCACGCCAACCTTCACCGGCCCAGCCCCATCATCACCCTCGGGTCGACCGGTCAGACTCATGAGTCCGCCCAGCCCCTGAATCATAAAGTCGTAACCGGGACGCGTCGCATAAGGCCCCGTCTGGCCGAAGCCCGTTATCGAGCAATAGATCAGCTCCGGATTGAGCTCCTTGAGCGACTCATAATCCAGCCCATAGGCTGCCAGCCCACCCACCTTGAAGTTCTCGATCAGGATGTCGGACTTGGCCGCCAGGTCGCGTACCAGTTTCTGCCCCTCTGGCCGCGTGAAATCGATGGTCACCGACTCCTTGTTACGATTCGCCGACAGATAATACGCCGCCTCGCTGGTGCTCTCGCCATCAGCGTCCTTGAGGAACGGCGGACCCCATGCTCGCGTATCGTCGCCCACACCTGGCCGCTCGACCTTGATGACTTCCGCCCCAAGGTCCGCGAGAATCTGCCCGGACCATGGCCCCGCCAACACTCGCGATAAATCCAGCACCCTCAGGTGCGAAAGCGCGCCCATGCCGTGCTCCTATTAATAGAAGGCCTGAAGACCGGTTTGTGCACGCCCCAGGATCAGGGCATGCACGTCATGAGTACCTTCGTAGGTATTCACCACCTCCAGGTTGACCAAGTGACGCGCGACGCCGAACTCATCGGAGATACCGTTCCCCCCCAGCATGTCCCGCGCCATACGCGCGATATCCAGGGACTTGCCACACGAGTTGCGCTTCATGATCGAGGTAATCTCAACCGCGGCCGTACCCTCATCCTTCATACGCCCCAGACGCAGGCAGCCTTGAAGGGCGAGAGTGATCTCGGTTTGCATGTCGGCCAGCTTCTTCTGGATCAGCTGGGTCGCCGCCAAAGGACGGCCGAACTGCTGACGATCGAGGGTGTATTGACGGGCGGTATGCCAGCAAAATTCAGCCGCACCCAACGCCCCCCAGGAAATACCGTAACGTGCAGAGTTGAGGCAGGTGAACGGCCCTTTCAAACCTCGTACATCCGGAAAAATGTTCTCTTCCGGCACAAACACGTTATCCATGACAATCTCGCCAGTGATGGAAGCACGCAACCCAACCTTGCCATGAATCGCCGGAGCGCTCAGACCTTTCCAGCCTTTCTCCAAGACAAAACCACGGATATCACCGGCATCGTCCTTGCCCCACACCACAAACACATCGGCGATGGGGCTATTGGTGATCCACATTTTGGCGCCCGTCAGGCTGTAGCCACCCTCCACCTTGCGCGCGCGGGTAATCATTGCGCCCGGGTCAGACCCATGATTGGGTTCGGTCAGGCCAAAACAGCCAATCCATTCGCCAGAGGCCAATTTCGGCAGGTACTTCTGCTTCTGCGCCTCAGTACCAAATTCATTGATCGGCACCATGACCAATGACGACTGCACACTCATCATCGAACGATAGCCGGAATCTACGCGCTCTACTTCACGCGCAATCAGCCCATAGCTGACGTAGTTCAAACCACTGCCACCGTACTGCTCGGGAATCATCGCCCCCAGCAGGCCGGTTTCCCCCATTTCACGGAAGATCGCAGGGTCGGTTTTTTCATGGCGGAAAGCTTCGAGGACACGCGGCGCCAGCTTGTCCTGGGCAAATTGCTCAGCGCTGTCACGCACCATGCGCTCTTCTTCGGTGAGCTGTTGATCCAACAACAGCGGATCGATCCAGTTGAAGCTTGCCTTGCCAGCCATGAATAAGTCCTCGCGCAAAGAATCAGAAGTCGTGGATGGAGCCTAGGCCGAGCAAACGCAGAGGGCAAACGAGGTTTCCTCATAGGGTTGTGCTAATTTCTCACTTCGAAAACGCCAAGAACCACACACACGCGTTTTATAAGTGAGTACACCGTACATGCGCAGAAAAATCCCCAGTACCACCGCCCTCGTCAGTTTCGAAGCGGCGGCCCGCCACGAGAGCTTTACCAAGGCGGCGCATGAGCTTTCCATTACCCAGGGCGCCATCTGTCGACAGATCGCCAGTCTTGAAGAGTTTTTAAGTGTCGAGCTGTTTCGGCGCTCGCGGCGCGGGGTAAAGCTGACGGAAGCAGGGCTGTCCTATAGCCGTCGCGTCGCCATGCAATTGGATGCCGTGGAACGCGACACCTTGTCGGTCATGGGGCAGCAGGGCACTAATGTCATCGAACTGGCCGTAGTCCCTACTTTCGGCACTCAATGGCTGATCCCACGGCTCAAGGATTTTCAACGCCAGCACCCGGAAGTCACGGTCAACCTGACCAATCGCACGCGCCCCTTTCTGTTTGCCGACACCGAGTTCGATGCCGCAATCTACTTTGGCGATGCCGACTGGTCCGGCACCGAATCCCATCGACTGATGGGTGAAAACCCGGTTCCCGTGTGCAGCCCGCGCTTGCTGGGTACCCACACTCACTTCAGCCCCCAGCAGATCGCAGAACTGCCGCTGCTGCAGCAAACCACTCGACCCTATGCCTGGCGCCAATGGTTCAACGCGCAACACTTGAACATACCCCGCGACATGACAGGCCCCCGTTACGAGCTATTCTCGATGTTGTCCCAGGCAGCCATGCATGACATGGGCATCGCCCTGATTCCACCCTTTCTCATCCAACGCGAACTGGATGAGAGGCAGTTGGTGATTGCCAACGCCAAGGCACTGAGCAGCTCGAAGGCTTACTACCTGATGATTCCCGATCGAAAAGTCGAATCAGCGTCATTGCACGCATTCAGGGATTGGCTGATCGATCAATCACAACGCTACATCCCAAGCATTTAAAGGGGAGATCAGGGATTATTGACCGTGTAGTCAAATAAATTTTAATCCTACAGATATACGTATATGTCGCATTTAAGCAGACTGTACTGATTGATAAAAAATGAGGCCAAAAGCCACAATCTACATGGCCTGTAGCGACTTAAAACGGCCAATACGCGACCATTCACAGCAACGATGCAAAAAAACCAAAAAAACACCTGAATACCTTTAAACACCTGTATTTAAAGAGGTTATTCCAGGGCATTGCGACAATCAGTCACAGGGTGACTTGTAGTTAATTTTTCGTCACCCGTCATAATCTCTTGAAGGCCGTAAAGTTCGCCTGCAAAATGCCGCGCCCCGCTGTCATTTCAGCGGGATCGTGCTGATCGGCCGCCCCAGATGCGCCACTCGCGGTGCACTGGCCTTTTTACAAAAAGATCAAAAGCAAAAAGATCATGCAGGAGATTTGACGTGCACATTGGTGTTCCTCTCGAAACCCAGACCGGTGAAACGCGGGTGGCTGCCACCCCGGAAACCATCAAGAAGCTGATCGGCCAGGGCCATAAGGTCACTGTGCAAAGCGGAGCGGGCGTCAAAGCCAGCATCGTCGACAGTGCCTATGAAACGGCAGGCGCAACCATTGGCAGTGCCAACGATGCATTGGGTGCCGAGCTGATTCTCAAGGTGGTTGCCCCCAGCGACAGCGAACTGGCGCTGATCAAAAGCGGTACCGTATTGGTGGGCATGCTCAATCCGTTCAGCAACGAAACCATCGCCAAGCTGGCCGAGCACGGCATCACTGCATTCGCACTCGAAGCCGCTCCACGCACGTCGCGGGCCCAGAGCCTGGATGTGCTGTCCTCCCAGGCCAACATTGCCGGCTATAAAGCCGTGTTGCTCGCCGCTCACCACTACCCACGCTTCATGCCGATGCTGATGACCGCCGCAGGCACCGTTAAGGCTGCCCGTGTACTGATCCTGGGTGCCGGGGTTGCCGGTCTCCAGGCTATCGCGACAGCGAAACGTCTGGGTGCAGTGATCGAAGCTTCCGACGTGCGCCCGGCCGTCAAAGAGCAGATCGAATCCCTCGGCGCCAAGTTCGTCGACGTTCCGTACGAAACCGATGAAGAGCGCGAATGCGCCGTCGGTGTCGGTGGTTACGCACGCCCGATGCCGAGCAGCTGGATGCAGCGCCAGGCCCTGGCAGTGCACGAACGCGCCAAGCAGGCTGACATCATCATCACCACGGCGTTGATTCCAGGCCGCAAGGCACCGACTCTGCTGAGCGCAGAAACGGTTGCACAAATGAAGCCTGGGTCAGTGGTCATCGACCTCGCGGCCGCCCAAGGCGGCAACTGCCCGCTGACCGTGGCTGACCAGGTGGTGGTGGAAAACGGCGTCATCATTTGCGGCCCAACCAACCTGGCCGGTGCCGTCGCCGCGGACGCGTCTGCCTTGTATGCGCGCAACCTGCTGGACTTCCTGAAGCTGGTCTTCACCAAGGAAGGGCAGTTTGAAATCAACCTCGAAGACGACATCGTCGCCGCGTGCCTGATGTGCCGCGACGGCCAAGTCATCCGCAAAAACGCCTAAGCAGGGACTCAGACGATGGAAGAGCTTATCTCCCCCGGTATCTACAACCTGATCATCTTTGTGCTGGCCATTTATGTCGGTTATCACGTGGTCTGGAACGTTACCCCCGCACTGCACACGCCATTGATGGCCGTGACCAACGCTATTTCCGCAATTGTCATCGTCGGCGCCATGCTGGCCGCGGCACTCACCGTGACGCCACTGGGCAAGACCATGGGCACCCTGGCTGTCGCCCTGGCGGCGGTCAACGTATTCGGCGGCTTCCTGGTCACTCGCAGGATGCTGGAGATGTTCAAGAAGAAAGCGCCCAAAGTTAAAGAAGAGGTGCAGAAGTAATGAGTATGAACCTGGTAACGACGCTCTACCTGATCGCGTCGATCTGCTTCATCCAGGCCCTCAAAGGCCTGTCGCACCCCACCACCTCGCGACGTGGCAACCTGTTCGGCATGCTCGGCATGGCGCTGGCTGTACTCACCACCGTAGGCCTCATCTATAAGCTCGGCGCGGAGCTGGCCACCGCCGGTATCGGCTACGTGATTGTCGGCCTGCTGATCGGCGGCACGGCCGGCTCGATCATGGCCAAGCGCGTAGAAATGACCAAGATGCCGGAGCTGGTAGCCTTCATGCACAGCATGATCGGCCTGGCAGCCGTGTTCATCGCGATTGCCGCCGTGGTCGAGCCGCAATCCCTGGGTATCGTCAAACACCTGGGCGACTCGATCCCTGCCGGCAACCGCCTGGAGCTGTTCCTCGGTGCCGCCATCGGTGCGATTACCTTCTCAGGCTCAGTGATCGCGTTCGGCAAACTGTCGGGCAAGTACAAGTTCCGCCTGTTCCAGGGCGCACCCGTACAGTTCGGCGGCCAGCACAAGCTGAACCTGGTGCTCGGCCTCGCAACATTGGGCCTGGGCCTGGCGTTCATGTTCACGGGCAACCTCACAGCGTTCGCGCTGATGCTGGCCCTGGCCTTCGTGCTCGGCGTGCTGATCATCATCCCGATTGGCGGCGCCGACATGCCCGTCGTCGTATCGATGCTCAACAGCTACTCCGGCTGGGCAGCGGCGGGTATCGGCTTCTCGCTGAACAACTCGATGCTGATCATCGCCGGCTCCCTGGTAGGCTCCAGCGGCGCGATCCTCTCGTACATCATGTGCAAGGCAATGAACCGCTCCTTCTTTAATGTATTGCTGGGGGGTTTCGGCAATACCTCGGACGCCGGCGCGGCGACCGGTTCCAAGGAAGCGCGCCCAGTGAAGTCGGGCTCGGCCGACGACGCGACGTTCCTGCTGACCAACGCCGACACCGTGATCATCGTGCCGGGCTATGGCCTCGCGGTGGCTCGGGCGCAACACGCGCTCAAGGAGCTGACCGAGAAGCTGACCCACCACGGCGTCACCGTGAAGTACGCGATCCACCCCGTGGCAGGTCGGATGCCAGGGCACATGAACGTGCTGCTCGCCGAGGCCGAAGTGCCTTACGACCAAGTGTTCGAGATGGAAGACATCAACTCTGAATTCGGCCAGGCCGATGTGGTGCTGGTGTTGGGCGCCAACGACGTGGTCAACCCAGCCGCCAAGAACGACCCGAACTCACCGATCGCCGGCATGCCGATCCTCGAAGCGTTCAAGGCCAAGACGATCATCGTCAACAAACGTTCGATGGCCAGCGGTTATGCCGGCCTGGATAACGAGTTGTTCTACCTGGACAAGACCATGATGGTCTTCGGCGACGCCAAGAAGGTCATCGAAGATATGGTCAAGGCCGTCGAATAACACTGCGCCAGCGCAATACCCAAAACCCTGGCCTCCGGTAGGCTGGGGTTTTTTATTGGCCTGATGAAACCCGACCAAAGGCTCTAAATCGCTGCCCGGCATTCGACCATGGTAGCGGGCCGAATTTTTTTGAAATCACTAAACTGCGCACCTTGCTTCCGTAGCCTGAGATAACCATTCATGTACCGTGATCGTATCCGCTTGCCTTCGCTGTTGAATAAGGTCATGAGCCCGGCCGACGCCGCCGCACTGATCGAGGACGGCATGACCGTCGGCATGAGCGGCTTCACCCGTGCCGGTGAAGCCAAGGCCGTTCCGCATGCACTGGCGGAACGCGCCAAGACCTCTCCACTGAAAATCACCCTGATGACCGGCGCCAGCCTGGGCAACGACCTGGACAAACAGCTGACCGAAGCCGGCGTGCTGTCCCGTCGCATGCCATTCCAGGTCGACAGCACCCTACGCAAGGCGATTAACGCCGGCGAAGTGATGTTTATCGACCAGCATTTGTCGGAAACGGTCGAGCAACTGCGCAACAACCAACTCAAGTTGCCGGACATCGCGGTGATCGAAGCCGTGGCGATTACCGAACAAGGGCACATCGTACCGACCACCTCCGTGGGCAACTCGGCCAGCTTTGCGATATTCGCCAAGCAGGTCATCGTCGAGATCAACCTGGCGCACAACCCGAACTTGGAAGGGCTGCACGACATCTATATCCCGACTTATCGGCCGACGCGCACACCGATTCCGCTGGTCAAAGTCGACGACCGCATCGGCAGCACTGCAATTCCGATCCCACCGGAAAAAATCGTCGCCATTGTGATCACCAACCAGGCCGACTCAGCCTCAACCGTGACGCCGCCCGACAGCGACACGCAGGGCATCGCCAATCACCTGATCAACTTCCTCAAGCAGGAAGTGGACGCTGGGCGCATGACCAACAAACTGGGTCCGCTGCAGGCCGGTATCGGCAATATCGCCAACGCAGTGATGTGCGGCCTGATCGAATCGCCGTTCGAAGAACTGACCATGTACTCGGAAGTGTTGCAGGATTCGACGTTCGACCTGATCGACGCCGGCAAGCTGAGTTTTGCATCCGGCAGCTCGATCACGCTGTCGGAACGGCGCAATGCCGATGTATTCGGCAACCTGGAACACTATAAAGACAAGCTGGTACTGCGCCCGCAGGAGATCTCCAACCATCCGGAGGTGGTGCGCCGCCTGGGCATTATCGGTATCAATACCGCGCTGGAATTCGACATCTACGGCAACGTCAACTCCACCCACGTCTGCGGTACGCGGATGATGAACGGCATCGGCGGCTCCGGGGATTTCGCCCGCAACGCACACCTGGCGATCTTTGTGACCAAGTCGATAGCCAAGGGCGGCGCGATTTCCAGCGTGGTACCGATGGTCAGCCATGTGGACCACACCGAACATGATGTCGACATCCTGGTAACCGAAGTCGGCCTGGCCGACCTGCGCGGCCTCGCGCCGCGGGAACGGGCCCGCGTGATCATCGACAACTGCGTGCACCCGGCCTACCGCGATGCGCTCAACCGCTACTTCGACGCGGCCTGTGCAATCGGTGGGCATACTCCACACATCCTGCGCGAAGCACTGAGTTGGCACATCAATCTGGAAGAAACCGGGCATATGCTCAAGGCTTGATTGGTACAGATCCGGGCTGATGCAAATACAGTTTCATCAGCTCGGCAGGTCAAACCACACATCCGTAAAAAACTGTACTGCTGTACCGGTCTTTTCCTACCGAATTATCCTACTCCCTTCACCGAAAATGCCTATTTCGCACTGTTTCAGTGCGGACAGGTACAGTTGCCCCATTTCCGTACAGTACAGCACCTATAAACAGTTAACTGGCCTCTCACAATACAGGTGAACTGTATCTAGAGAGTCTTGCGCGAGAGGAGGATCATTGGCATCAGTTAAACCACTACCTAATCCCGCCACAAGCGGAAGGATGTCATCATGGAACGTACACTCAGTTCCGAACTGTTCTTCGAAGAAAAAGCTGTAAACTCCCAGGCTTCCCTGCCTTTGCGCGTTCTCGCCAACCTGATGTTGTGGCAGCGCCGCATCTCCAGCCGCCACCAACTGGCTCGTCTGGATTCGCGTCTGCTGGCTGACGCCGGTATCAGCGAAGCTCAACGCTACGAAGAGCTGAGCAAGCCGTTCTGGCGCTAATTGGCGCCCGCTGGCCCTGACCCGCCGGGTCCACCGCCAGCACCCTGATTTGTCAAAGCAAAGCCCGCCCCGGGAAACCGGAGGCGGGCTTTGCTGTTTATGGGCGCCGAATCAGCGGCCTGGTTTACGTGGACTAGTACAGTTTTATAAAATCTAAAAACTACCAGTACAATTAAATTGCAGGCTTCCGAACGGACAGAAGACGGCTTAATATCCACCACCACGTGGCGAACTTTGTAGAACAGACGTCTGATGCCCAATAGCACCCATGTCCGTTTCACAGTGGCCGCTCTGCGCCGCATTATTTGTCTATCTACAGGAGTTAACCCATGTCCCGTCTCCGCCTGCTGAGTGCTGCTGCCCTGTTGGCCATCACTGCCAACGCCAACGCGAGCAGCCTCATCGTGACCACTGACTCGATCGTCGGTGCGCTCAAAGCCACTTCCGATGCCAGCTCCGATGCAACCTCCTCCTTGCGTGACCACAAGGTGGTACAAGCCGCCCGTGACGACGCCGCCAGCTTCGTCGCCAGCGAAGGCGCCATCCGTGGCGTGAAACTGGAAAGCGCCCTGGCTCACATCCGCCAACAAGCGCCACAGTTGAATACCGCGACTGATGCGCAGTTGGCCCAGGCAATCCTGGCAATCTGATCGCAGATGAAATTCCGGGAGCGCCGCCGCTCCCGGACGCATCGCCGCTGGCTCTCGCCCGGGCATTGCGCTAGCCTTGGCGCTCGCTTTCAGTTGTCGAGACCCATGGCATTTTCATACCGCCTGTTGTTTGTTCCTGTATTGATTTGCGCCTGCTGGTCACCACTGGCATCAGCCTTTGATGTGTCCACCCAGAGCACCGTCATCAGTGCCTATGCCACCAGCAAGGTGACATCAGCGCCCTTTGACAGAAAAAGAATACTGGCCGCCCGGGATGACGCTGCCGCGTATATAGCCACAGACGGCCAATGGCGGGGCGCCCGACTGGAATCCGCACTGGATTACCTGCGCCGTACCCAGCCAAAACTTAACGCCAGCGACCTTGAACTGGCGCAAGCAATTCTCGTCCAATAGTCATCTTTGTATTCTGGAGTTAGTCCATGCGTAGCCCGCTGATCGCCGCCGCTCTCGGCCTGCTGTTGTTGGCCGATGTCGCCCACGCGCAAACCCTGAAAGCCACCAGTAACATCATCGTACGAGCTTCGGCCCGCACGATTGATTTCACTTCGGACACCACCACCTCCATCCGCGATTCCAAAATCGTGCGTGAAGCCCACGATGATGCAGCCAGTTTCGTCGCCTCCAATGGCGAGATCCGCGGCGCCCAACTGGAAGCTGCTTTCGACACCCTGCGAACTCGCGTACCTGAAGCCCGCGATGCCAGTGACCAGACTCTCGCTGAAGCCATCCTCGCACTGTGAGGCGCGTCGCCGCCTGGCTACTGGCCTGGGCTGTGCTGCTGTGTGCAGGTACCGCCCAGGCCAGCCTGCAACTGAGGCTCATAACCGAGGGTTTGAGCCCGGCCGAACAGCAGGCCAGCCAGGCGTTGCTCGATGAAGCGATGCGCTCTTTGCCGCCGCGCTTTATCGAGCAGTTGGACCGGCGCATCGATGTCGGCTGGACCGACAAGATGCCGGAAAACGCCTACGGCCAGGCTTCTCTGGTGTCCGAGTTGGACCTCAACCGGAACCTGCTCGCCAGCCTGACCGATGGCAGCGCCGCCACCCAGAAAACCAATCGCCCCCACGGCACCGTGCGCCGGGAAATGCTCGCCACTGTGCTGCATGAACTGACCCATATCTACGATCGTGCACGCCTATGGTCCAAAGACGACCGCGCTCTGATCAATCGCTGCAGCCGCCAGAACAACATCACCGGCCTGATCGGCCTGCCCGATCAATGCCGGGGTCAGAATGACCGCCGCTTTACCCTCAGCGACGACCCCCGCCTGCTCGACCTAGCCGGCTGGCCGCAATACGTCGGCCGTCGCGGTGAGCGCGAGCAACACAACCATCAAGTTGCGCGCAGCCCGGATCTCTACGAAACCACCAGCCCACTGGAGTTCGTAGCGGTCAACATGGAGTATTTTCTCCTCGACCCCAGCTACGCCTGCCGCCGCCCTGCGCTGTTTCGCTACTACAAGGAACACTTCGGCTGGGCACCACCTGAGCAGGACACCTGCGCCAAGACCTACGCGTTCCTGAATGCCGGCAACGACTTTGCCAAGACGCCGCTGGGTCAGGTCGACCCCGAGCGCGTCTACGAAATCGACTACCTGCTGGCCGAAGCCAACCAGAACCTGGTGAGCCGCTGGGGCCACAGCATGTTGCGCCTGGTGATCTGCGCACCGGGCCGCCCGCGCGGCCCGGACTGTCGCCTGGACCTCGACCAACACCTGGTGCTGTCGTACCGCGCTTTCGTGGGTGACGTGCAACTGTCGAGCTGGGATGGCCTGGTCGGCAAATACCCGTCGCGATTGTTCGTACTGCCGCTGGCCCAAGTGATCGATGAGTACACCAAGACGGAACTGCGCGGCCTGGCCTCGGTGCCACTGAAGCTCAACCGCCAGGAGATCACCGACACCGTCGAGCACGCCGCCGAAATGCACTGGAGCTACGACGGCAACTACTTCTTCATTTCCAACAACTGCGCGGTGGAAAGCCTGAAACTGTTGCGCAGCGGCAGCGCCAATCCACAACTGACCGGCCTGGATAACATCACCCCCAACGGCTTGCTGGAAGTACTCAGCGCACGCGGCCTGGCCGATACCAGCGTACTTGACGACAAGCGCGAGGCATTGCGCCTGGGCTATCACTTCGACTCGTTCCGCGAACGCTATCAGGCAATGTTTGATGTGCTGCGCAAACGCCTGCCAATCCAGCAGACCCAGGTTGAAGATTGGCTGTCCCTGAGTGCGGCCGAGCGACGACAGTGGTTCAGCCAGGCCGACTTACGCACCAGCGCCGCACTGCTACTGCTGGAACAAGCCAGCTATCGCAGGCAACTGATGCTGGCTCAGGACGAAGTCAAGCAACGCTACCTCAGCGCCCGCGAGCTGAAAAACGGTGGCATGGAACAAGCCAACAACACCCTGCAGCAAATCCTCGCCAACAGTGGCTTCCTCAGCCGTCCGGCTGAACTGCTGGGCAGCGGTGGCTACGGCCTGCCGCAGCCGTCGGAGTCCAAACGCCTGGAATCGGAAAGCGCCGAGCGCCAAAAGCAATTGCAGTCGTTGACCGGCGATCTGGATAAAGAGGTCAGGGCGCTGCTGGACCCTTCCCGTGCCGACGAGATTGCCGCCTGCGAAGCCAACCTCAAGCAAATGGGCGAGCATCTGCGCCAGCTGCACAAGGCCGCCGGCGGCCTCGAACTGCCCTGAAAAATCACTGCCAAACACCGTCCAAATGTGGGATCTACATAAATTCATAGACCGCGCATCTGTCCACCACCACCTGTTTACTCAGCGAAAGCTGGTTGAAAGGTTTCAAGTCTAGGATCGCCCCACTGTCGGCAACAGACCGACTGTTAACAACAACAATGGTGATTCCCGATGTCCGTCCGTACCCGCCTGTTCAGCCCTACTCCCCCCGTACGCCTCGTGCTTTTCGTTCTGCGCTGACCCCACCCGGTTCGCCATTCCCTAGCCGCGCTACGCCTGGAGTTTCCCTATGCTGACTTTCCTTGGCTTTGCCATGGTCATTACGTTCATGTTCCTGATCATGACCAAGCGCCTGTCCGCGCTGATCGCCTTGATCATCGTACCGATCCTGTTCGCCTTGTTTGGTGGCTTTGCACCGGAGATAGGCCCGATGATGCTCGCGGGCATCACCAAGCTTGCGCCGACCGGCGTGATGCTGATGTTCGCCATTCTCTATTTTGCCCTGATGATCGACTCCGGCCTGTTCGACCCGGCCGTGCGCAAGATCCTCAAGATGGTCAAGGGCGACCCACTGAAAGTCTCGGTCGGCACCGCCGTCCTGGCCCTGGTGGTGTCCCTCGATGGTGACGGCGCCACCACTTACATGATTTGCGTGGCCGCCATGCTGCCGTTGTACCAGCGCATCGGCATGAGCCCGCGAATCATGGCCGGCTTGATCATCCTCGCCGGTGGCGTGATGAACATGACGCCTTGGGGCGGTCCGACCGCACGCGCCGCCAGCGCACTGCATGTGGACCCCTCGGACATCTTCGTACCGATGATCCCGGCCATGGCCGCTGGTGTGGTTGCCATCCTGGTGATTGCCTACCTGTACGGCAAGCGTGAGCGTGCCCGCTTGGGTGAGCTGCACCTGCAGGGCGACGAGATCGACCACAGCGAGATCAGCGTCTCGCAATACCCGGACGCCCGTCGTCCAAAGTTGATCTGGTTCAACGGCGCGCTGACCTTCGCCCTGATGTGCACCCTGATCGCAGGCCTGCTGCCGCTGCCGGTGCTGTTCATGGTGGCGTTCAGTATCGCCATGATCGTCAACTACCCGTGCCTGCAACAGCAGAAGGACCGCGTCGCGGCCCACGCAGGGAGCGTGCTGGCGGTCGTCGGGCTGATCTTCGCCGCCGGTATCTTCACCGGCATCCTGTCAGGCACCGGCATGGTCGACGCCATGTCCAAGAGCCTGCTGGCGGTCATCCCGGATGCGCTGGGCCCTTACCTGGCGGTGATCACCGCGTTGGTGAGCATGCCGTTCACCTTCTTCATGTCCAACGATGCGTTCTACTACGGCGTACTGCCAGTACTCGCCGAAGCCGCCAGCCACTACGGCATCACCGCCGTGGAAATGGCCCGCGCCTCCATCGTTGGCCAGCCCGTGCACTTGCTGAGCCCGTTGGTACCCTCGACCTACCTGCTGGTGGCCCTGGCCGGCATCGAGTTTGGCGATCACCAGCGCTTCACCCTCAAGTGGGCAGTGCTGGTGTGCCTGTGCATAATGTTCGCCGCGTTGCTGATGGGGATTTTTCCGCTGTTCAGCACTCTATAACCGTAACAACCCCACCGCGCGGCGCGACAGCCGCGCGGTTTAACACTCGCTCAAAGGAATACACATGGAATGGCTGACCAATCCGGAAATCTGGATTGCCTTCTTCACCCTGACGGCCCTCGAGATCGTCCTGGGTATCGATAACATCATCATGATTTCGATCCTGGTCAGCCGCATGCCCAAGCATATGCAGGCCCGCACCCGGATCTTCGGCCTGGCCCTGGCCATGGTCACGCGAATTCTGTTGCTGCTGTCGATCACCTGGGTGATGCAACTCACCGCCGATCTGTTCGTGGTGTTTGGCCAAGGCATTTCCGGGCGCGACCTGATCCTGTTCTTCGGTGGCTTGTTCCTGTTGTGGAAAAGCTCCCAGGAGATGTACCACGCGCTCGAAGGCGAAGACGAAACTCACGACGAGCCCAAGGGTGCCGGTGGCAAGTTCATCTACACCATTATCCAGATCGCGATCATCGACATCGTGTTCTCCCTGGACTCGGTGATCACCGCCGTCGGCATGGTGTCCCATGTTCCGGTCATGGTGGCCGCGATCATCGTCGCCGTACTGGTGATGATGATGGCCGCCGGCACCATCAGCGAATTCATCGACAAGCACCCGTCGCTGAAAATGCTGGCGCTGTCGTTCCTGCTGGTGGTGGGTACAGTGCTGATCGCCGAATCCTTCGACGTGCACGTGCCAAAAGGCTACGTCTACTTCGCCATGGCGTTCTCGCTGGCGGTGGAAGCGATCAACATCAAGATGCGCACCGCCATTGCGAAAAAGAAGAAACAGCAGGAGCCGGTGAAACTGCGCAAGGACATTCCGGGTCAATAACCCGAGCCAGACAAAAAAAGAGGCTTTTTAAGCCTCTTTTTTTTCATCCACGAAAAGTCGATTTCATGACAGTTTTATTTCAAACCTCACTTTAGCTATGCGATGCTGGCGCAGAGCCCATTCGCCAACTACAGCTTAACTACAAGACGTAGAACGGCACGCGGCAACTTTCCTTCGCTCTTTTTGGAGCGCACCTATACGGGGGGCCGAGCATGCTGACCTTGCTCAATCTGCTTTCCGCCGTGACCCTGCTGATCTGGGGCACGCACATCGTCCGTACCGGCATCTTGCGGGTCTACGGTTCCAACTTGCGCCAAGTCATCGGGCAGAACATGTCCAAACGCTGGTTGGCGTTTGTCGCCGGGATCCTGGTGACGGCCATGGTGCAGAGCAGTAACGCCACGGCCATGCTGGTGACTTCGTTTGTCGGCCAGGGCTTGATGGGGTTGATGCCCGCCCTGGCAACCATGCTCGGCGCCGACGTCGGTACAGCATTGATGGCGCGGGTGCTGACGTTCGATTTGTCCTGGCTTTCGCCGCTGTTGATTTTTCTCGGGGTGATTTTCTTCCTGTCGCGCAAACAGACGCGGGCAGGGCAGATGGGCCGTGTCGGCATCGGCCTGGGCCTGATCATTCTGGCGCTGCAATTGATTGTCGAAGCCGCCGGGCCGATTACCCATGCCCAGGGCGTCAAAGTCATCTTTGCCTCGCTGACCGGCGATATCTTGCTCGATGCCCTGGTCGGCGCCCTGTTCGCGATGATTTCATACTCCAGCCTGGCCGCTGTGCTGCTGACCGCGACCCTGGCCGGTGCCGGCGTGATCGGCCTGCACGTGGCCATCGGCCTGGTGATCGGTGCCAACATCGGCAGCGGCGTGCTGGCCTTCCTCAGCACCAACATGCAGAACGCCGCCGGACGCCAGGTGGCCCTGGGCAGCCTGTTGTACAAACTCATCGGCCTGTTGCTGATCATTCCGATACTCGACCCCCTCGTACGCTGGATGGATGGTTTGGACTTCAGCACCCAGGGCATGGTCATCACCTTCCATCTGCTCTACAACGTCAGCCGCTGCTTGATCCTGCTGCCCAGCATCGGCCCGATGGCCCGTCTCTGCGCCTGGCTGCTGCCGGAACAGCCGGAGACCAATGGCAAAGCCAAGCCTCGCCATCTGGACCCGGCCGCCCTGGATACACCCAGCCTGGCCCTGGCCAACGCCGCCCGCGAAACCCTGCGCCTGGGCGACCTGATCGACAACATGCTCACCGCCATGCAAGAGGTGCTACGCGGCAAGCAGACCGCCATCACCCAGGAAATGCGCAGTCTCAGCGATGACGTCGAGGCGCTCTACAGCGCGATCAAGCTGTACCTCGCGCAAATGCCCCGCGAAGACCTCAGTGAACACGACAGCCGCCGCTGGGCCGAGATCATCGAGTTGTCGATCAACTTGAAACTGGCCGGCGACCTGATCGAACGCATGCTGCGCAAAGTCCAGCAGCAGAAAACCTCCCAGCGCCGGCAGTTTTCCGAAGTGGGCCTGGAAGAACTCACCGGCCTGCACGGCCAGTTGATCGCCAACCTGCGCCTGGGGCTGTCGGTATTCCTCAGCGCCGACCCGGAAAGTGCCCGGCAATTGCTGCGCGAGAAGCGCCGCTTTCGTGCCCAGGAACGGCGCTTGGCTCACGCCCATGTGAGCCGCCTGCAACGCAAGATCGTACAAAGCCTGGAGACCAGTTCCCTGCACCTGGAACTGATTGCCGACATGAAGCGCCTCAACTCGCTGTTTTGCAGCAGCGCTTATGTGGTGCTGGAAACCTCTGACACCGGTGCGCTCTCCACTGAAGATATTGCCGACATCACCCATTCGCCCTGAACGTACGATGGCGCGTGAAGTCAGTTAACAGTGGACCTCACCCGCCGGGAAGTTTGTTATGCGTCGCCTGTTATTCGCCTGCCTGCTCATGGGTTCGGCATATACCTTTGCCTTTGACCGCCTGCACGTCGAGGGCTACACCTTGCCCAACGGCCTGCAAGTGCTGCTCAAGCCGGGCACCGAACGCGGGCACGTGGCCATCCGCCTGGTGGTCGGTGTCGGCCTGGATGACTTCAGTTGTGAGGACAAAGAACTGCCGCACCTGCTAGAACATGTGCTCTTCAGCGGCATCGACGGCGCAGGCGAGGGTGACCTCGAAGACCGTATGCAAGCCTTGGGCGGCGAATGGAATGCCTACACCAGCAACGCCGACACCACCTTTGTGATCGAGGCGCCGGCACAAAACCAGCGCAAGGTGCTGGACCTGCTGCTGGCCATCATTACCCGCACCGAACTCACCGACGCGCACATCAATGCGGCCAAGCAAGTGGTCGAACGCGAAGACGGAGGCCATTACTCGCACCTGCAACGCTTGCTCGACCGCCAGGACCTGGGCCACAGCGCCAGCAATCAACTGGCTGTCGAACTGGGACTCAAATGCGCCGAACGGGCTCAGGTCAACCACCTGACCCGCAATCAGTTGGAGGCGCTGCGCAAAAATTGGTACGCCCCCAACAACATGACCCTGATCATCGTCGGCGAACTCGACAAGGTGCTGCCGGCCTATCTGGAACGCACCTATGGCCAACTTGAGCCGGTGGAGCCGAGCGAGCATCGGCCGCTGCCGGAGATCCAGCACGCCGCCGCCAGCCACCGTGACTTGATCCACGGCTGGCTCGGTAACGGCGCCAAGTTGCACTGGCTGTTCCCGGAACCGGTGCTGGACGACCAGCATGATGAAACCTACGACCTGCTCAAGGACTACCTCGACTGGGCGTTGTACCGCCAACTGCGCCTCAAGCACGGTTTGTCCTATGGCCCCTGGAGTGAGCGCGAAGTGCTCGGCGGCGTAGGTTTCCTGAGCCTGAATGCCGACCTTGAACGGGGCGACCTCGGCGAAGCGGAACAGGTACTGCAAGACCTCAAGACGCAATTGCTCAAGGACGGCCTCGACCCCGCCACTTTCAGCCGCCTGCAACAAGCCGCCATCGCGCGCCAAGCCTGGGCCGTGCAGGGCAACAGCGAGTTGGCCGACTATTACTGGCGCGCATCGGGCGACTACGCCGACGGACACTTCAGCGACCCGGTCAAACGCATCAAGGCGGTTAACCTTGAGCAAACCAACCAGGCCATGCGCCAAGTCTTCAACCAGCCGGGCTATTGGCGCATCGAAAAGCCGCTATTGAGCTATGACGCCCTGACGTGGATCGGTGCCGGCGTGCTGGGACTGATCGCCATGCTATTGATTGGCCTCAGGCTTTATCGCAAACGGATCACGCAATGAAGCACCGCACACCAGGCTAAGACGTTATTCTGTCCGGCGATTTTTCCTACTCCGACTGTGAACCGCCCATGCCAAACCTGCCGCCCCTTATCCAGCGAATCCTGGAGCTGATCAAGCGCTACCCCGGGGTGATCGCACTCGGCGGTTTTATCTCGGGCGTGTGCAGCTTCATTCTGGTGGATCGCCAGCAAGGCATGGCCAGTTGGATCGCGGTGATCATGCTAGTGAGCTGGCTGTGGCTGATGCTGGAGAACAGCTTTACCCAACTGTTTGCCAAAGTCTTCAACCGGGAAATCCCCGAGCCCCTGTTGCGCTACGCCACCCAGATGATCCATCAGGAGAGTCTGTTTTTTGTGTTGCCGTTTTTCTTTGTCACCACCACCTGGAACAGCGGCCAATCGATCTTCACCGGTTTACTCGGCGCAGCGGCACTGGTGTCGATCACCGACCCGCTGTACTACAAGTGGCTGGCGCCCAAGCGCTCGCTGTTCCTCGCACTGCACACCTTGACCCTGTTCGCCGCGCTGCTCACTGCGCTGCCGATCATCCTGCACCTGACCACCGCCGAAAGTTACAAATTGGCCCTGGGCGTGGCCATGGCACTGTCGATCCCAAGCCTGGCCGCAAGCCTGCCGCTGCGCAGCGTCAAAGGCTGGGCGATGCTGCTGGGGGTGACGGCGGCCATTGGTTGCGCCGGCTGGTTCCTGCGCACCTGGGTGCCGCCGGCCACGTTGTGGATGACCGAGGTGGCTATCAGCACCCAACTGCAAGATCGCACGCCCGGCGATGACCTCAAGGAGGTCAACGCCGCCCAACTGCGCAGCGACGGGCTGTACGCCTATACCGCGATCAACGCGCCGCGCGGCTTGGATGAGCGGATCTATCATGTGTGGAAATTCAATGGCAAAGAGGTTGATCGCATTGCCCTGGATATCCACGGCGGGCGCAAGGAAGGCTATCGCGCCTGGACCCATAAGCAGAACTTCCCAGCGGATTCGGTGGGCCGCTGGCAAGTGCGCGTGCTGACCGAAGACGGGCAAGTCATCGGCGTGTTGCGCTTCAAAGTCACTGACACCGCACAAACGGACAACCCGAAGTAGGCGGATCGTGCTATTACGTAGCAATTGTGGATAACCAGACAAGCTCGGAGCTTATGACCACCAGTACGACGGCCGGCGCAGCCCACCTCGATACGTCCACCACTCCGCCGTTACTCAGGATTACGGGGGACTGGACGCTTGCCCACTACGCCCACCTGAAAAAGCTGTCGAACACGCTCGACGGCCAATACGACGCCGGTGCCCACATCGACCTCAATGGCCTCGGCACTTTGGATACCGCCGGCGCATCGCTGCTGGTGGAACTGCTGGGCCCGGACCGTATCGAGCACTCCGCCGAGCGAGCCGATTGCAGCCTGTCCGCCGCCGACCGCGCCTTGCTCAAGACCGTCTACCACTCGTTGAATGATTTCTGCGTGCCGCTCAAGGAACCCGAAGAAGCCACCGGCATTCAACTGCTGGCCCGCATCGGCCGAGCGGTAGACACGGTGTGGCAGGACGCGATGAAACTGCTGGGTTTTATCGGCCTGATCCTCGAAACCTTCGCCCGTGGCATTTTGCGCCCCAAACGCTGGCGCCTGACGCCCATGGTGGCGCATATCGAACAAACCGGCCTCGACGCCGCGCCCATCGTGGCCCTGCTGACGTTTCTGGTGGGTGCCGTGGTGGCGTTCCTTGGGGCCACGGTGCTCAAAAGTTTCGGCGCGACGATATTTACCGTGGACCTGGTAGCCTTCTCATTTCTGCGCGAATTCGGCGTACTGCTCACCGCGATCCTGATCGCCGGCCGCACCGCCAGCGCCTTCACCGCGCAAATCGGCTCGATGAAGGCCAACGAAGAAATCGACGCCATCCGCACCCTGGGCCTGGACCCGATGGAACTGCTGGTCCTGCCTCGTGTGTTGGCGCTCTTGGTGGCGCTGCCGATGCTGACCTTTCTGGCGATGCTCTCGGGGATCATTGGTGGCGGCGTCGTGTGTGCGGTGGCGCTGGATATCTCGCCGGCGATGTTTCTCTCGCTGCTGCAATCGGACATCGGTGTGCAGCACTTTCTGGTGGGCATGGTGAAGGCACCGATCTTCGCCTTCCTGATCGCCGCCATCGGTTGCCTGGAAGGCTTCAAGGTCAGTGGCAGCGCCGAGTCGGTCGGCGCCCACACCACCTCCAGCGTGGTGCAATCGATTTTTGTAGTGATCGTGCTGGATGCGGTCGCGGCGATGTTCTTCATGGAGATGGGCTGGTGAGTCGTCTACACCGTGCGCCCACTGAGGCGGTCATTGAAGTACGCGGGCTGTGCAACCGCTTCGGCAGCCAGAGCGTGCACGAGAACCTCGATCTGGATCTGTATAAAGGCGAGATCCTTGCGGTGGTCGGTGGCTCCGGCAGCGGTAAGTCGGTGCTGTTGCGCAGCATCGTCGGCCTGCGCCGGCCCAACGAAGGCGAGGTGCGCGTGTTCGGCAAGAACCTGCCGAACCTGTCGGAACATGAACGCTCGCTGGTGGAACGGCGCTTTGGCGTGCTGTTCCAGAAGGGCGCGCTGTTTTCTTCGCTGACCGTCACCGAAAATGTCGCCCTGCCATTGATCGAACACGCCGGCCTCAGCCGCGCCGACGCCGAGCATCTGGCGGCGGTCAAACTGGCGCTGGCCGGGCTGCCGCTGTCGGCGGCCGACAAGTACCCGGCGTCGCTGTCCGGCGGCATGATCAAACGCGCAGCCCTGGCCCGAGCGCTGGCGCTGGACCCGGACATCCTGTTTCTCGATGAACCCACCGCCGGCCTCGATCCGATCGGCGCGGCGCAATTCGACCAGTTGATCCTGACCCTGCGCGATGCCCTGGGCTTGAGCGTGTTCCTGGTCACCCACGACCTCGACACGCTATACACCATCACCGACCGCGTCGCGGTGCTGGCTCAGAAAAAAGTGCTGGTGGCGGACGCCATCGATATCGTCTCGGAAACGGACGACGCCTGGATTCACGAATATTTCCACGGCCCCCGTGGCCGCGCGGCGTTGGATGCCGCTCAATCGCTCAACGAGGTATGACATGGAAACCCGAGCCCATCATGTGATGATCGGTCTGTTCAGCGTAATCGTGGTGGTCGGCGCGATGCTATTTGGCCTGTGGCTGGCCAAGTCCAGCGTCGACAGCGCCTTCCAGGATTACGAGGTCGTGTTCAACGAGGCGGTCAGCGGCCTGTCCCAGGGCAGCTCGGTGCAGTACAGCGGGATCAAGGTAGGGGATGTCACCAGCCTGCGCCTGGACCCCAAAGACCCCCGCCGCGTCCTCGCCCGCATCCGCCTGGCCGGGCAGACGCCGATCAAGGAAGACACCCAGGCCAAACTGGCCCTGACCGGTATCACCGGCACCTCGATCATCCAGCTCAGCGGCGGTACACCGCAAAGCCCGGTACTCAAGGGCAAGGACGGTAACCTGCCGGAAATCATCGCCTCACCGTCGCCCATCGCGCGCCTGCTGAACAACAGCAACGACCTGATGACCAGCGTCAACCTGTTGCTGCACAACGCTAATCGCGTCTTCTCCGGCGAGAACGTCGAGCGTTTGAGCAAAACCCTGGACAACTTGCAGCAAACCACCGGTGCCATCGCCGACCAGCGCGGCGATATCAAAGTGGTGATGCAACAGTTGCTGCAGGTGAGCAAGCAGGCCGGCGCCGCGCTGGAGCAAACCACCACGCTGATGCGTAGCGCCAACGGGCTGCTCAATGAGCAAGGCAAGCAAGCTTTCGGCAGCGCTGAGCAGGCGATGAAATCCCTCGAACAAAGCACCGCGACCCTCAACACCTTGCTGACCGACAACAAGGACTCGGTGAACAGCGGCATGCAGGGCCTCAACGAACTGGCACCGGCGGTGCGTGAACTGCGCGAAACCCTGGGTTCGCTGCGCGCCATCTCCCGTCGCCTGGAAGCCAACCCCAGTGGCTACTTGCTGGGCAGCGACAAGAACAAGGAGTTCACGCCATGAAGCGTGCTTACCAAATGATCGCCCCTCTGGCACTGGTGCTGGTCGGCGCGTGCTCGATCCTGCCCAAGGCCGACCCTTCGGACGTGTACCGTCTGGCCTCGACCCAGACAGCGACCCAAGGTGCAGCGGTCAGTTGGTCGCTGCGTATCGCCAAGCCGCAAACCAGCGAATTTCTCGACAGCCCACGCATTGCCGTGGTGCCTGATGGCAACCTGATCAGCAGCTATGCCAATTCACGCTGGAGCGACCCATCGCCCGTCTTGCTGCGCAATCGGTTCATGGACGGCTTCCAACGTGATGGACGGGTGACGCTGCTGAGTACCGATGAGACCAACTTGCAAGCCGACTATGAGCTGGGCGGGCAGTTGCAGGCGTTTCAGAGCGAATACCGGGGCGGGGCGGTGGAAGTGGTGATCCGCCTGGATGCGCGGCTGGTGCGCGGCAGTGATCAGCGGATCATCGCCAGTCGGCGATTTGAGGTGCACCAGCCGGTAAGTGATACCAAGGTGCCTGCGGTGGTTGCCGCATTCGGGCTGGCGGGAGACCAGTTGAACAGACAGGTGGTGGATTGGGTGGTGGCGCAGGGCAATGCTACTGCGAAACGCTGAGGGTCTCATCGGGAGCAAGCCCCCACACATTTTGATCTGTGAATACAATCAAACGGTGGGAGGGGGCTTGCTCCCGATAGCGGTCTAAGGGTTAGCCAAAGAACCAGTAGCACACCGCAATAGCCGCCACCACACCGGCAAACTCCGCCAGCAATGCACACCCCACCGCATGCCTGGCTCGCTGGATGCCCACCGAGCCGAAGTACACCGCCAACACATAAAAGGTGGTTTCCGTACTGCCCTGGATCGTCGCCGCCACCAGCGCCGGGAAGCTGTCCACACCCTTGGTCTGCATGGTCTCGATCAACAGCGCCCGCGCCGCGCTGCCGGAAAACGGCTTGACCATTGCGGTCGGCAACGCGTCGACAAAGCGCGTGTCCATGCCCGTCCAGGCCACCACATGACGAATGCCTTCCAGGCCGAAGTCCAACGCTCCGGAGGCGCGCAGCACACCCACGGCGCAAAGCATCGCCACCAGGTACGGCAGCAGGTTCTTGGCCACGTCGAAGCCTTCCTTGGCGCCCTCGACAAACGCTTCGTACACCTTGACCTTGCGCAACGCACCGATTACCAGGAACAGCATGATCAGGCCAAACAGCGTCAGGTTGCCGAGGATCGAAGACAAGCTTGCCAACGCCGTGGCAGACAAGGTCGCCAGCAACGCCATGAAACCACCCAACACCAAGGCGCCGGGAATCAGGTAGGCCAGCACCACCGGGTCCCACAGCCGCAAGCGCTGCATGATCGCCACCGACAGCAGGCCGACGAGGGTCGAAGCGCTGGTGGCCAGCAGGATCGGCAGGAACACCAGCGTCGGGTCGGCGGCGCCTTGCTGCGCGCGGTACATGAAGATGGTCACCGGCAGCAGCGTCAGCGACGAAGCGTTGAGCACCAGGAACAGGATCTGTGCGTTACTTGCGGTGTTGGGGAGGGGGTTGAGTTCTTGCAGTGCCTTCATCGCCTTGAGGCCAATCGGCGTGGCGGCGTTGTCCAGGCCCAGGCCGTTGGCGGCGAAGTTCAGGGTGATCAAGCCAATGGCCGGATGGCCGGCGGGCACCTCGGGCATCAGGCGCCGAAACAGCGGGCCGAGGGCCTTGGCCAGCCAGTCGACGATGCCGGCTTTTTCAGCGATGCGCAAAAAACCCAACCACAGCGTCAAGGTGCCGAACAGCAGCACCATCACTTCCACCGACAGTTTGGCCATGGCGAAAATGCTTTCCACCATCGCCGCGAAAATCCCGGCGTTACCGCCGACCAGCCATTGCGCCAGTGCCGACACCATTGCCACGACAAAGAAGCCAAGCCACAGGCCATTGAGCATCAGATGAATCCCCCGAAAGATGGGGCGAATGATAGCGGGGCTGACAGAAACGACAAACCCCGGATTTCCCGGGGTTGGTTCAGATCACATTGCTATCAGCTACGGCTGGTCTCGCCGATCACCGAGGCTGTCTTGCTGCGCCAGTGCGGCAGGGAGTTCCAGTAGCGCTCACCCTTGGCGTCGTCGTACATGCCTTCCCAACGGGAGATGACCAATACGGCCAAGGCGTTGCCAATGACGTTGAGTGCGGTACGCGCCATGTCCATTATGCGGTCGACACCGGCGATGAACGCCAGGCCTTCCAGCGGAATACCCACACTGCCCAGGGTGGCCAACAGCACGACGAAGGACACACCCGGCACGCCGGCGATACCTTTGGAGGTGACCATCAGGGTCAGCACCAGCATCAGTTGCTGGCCGACCGACAGGTCGATGCCGTACAGCTGGGCGATAAAGATCGCCGCGATGCTCTGGTACAGCGTCGAACCGTCGAGGTTGAACGAGTAGCCGGTCGGCACCACAAAGCTGCAGATAGCTTTCGGCGCGCCGTAGGCTTCCATCTTTTCGATCACGCGCGGCAGCACGGTCTCGGAACTGGCAGTGGAGTAGGCCAGTACCAGCTCATCCTTGAAGATGCGGATCAGCTTGAGGATCGAGAAGCCAAACAGACGAGCGATCAGGCCCAGCACCGCAAAGGCGAAGAACAGGATGGCGACGTAGACCAGGATCACCAGCTTGGCCAGCGGCAGCAAGGAAGCGAAGCCGAAGTTGGCGACCGTCACCGCGATCAGTGCAAAGACGCCGATCGGGGCGTACTTCATGATCATGTGGGTGACTTTGAACATGCTCTCGGAGACGCCCTGGAACATTGTCACCAGCGGCTCGCGCAGCTCAGGCTTGAGGCTCGACAAGCCCAGGCCGAACAGCACCGAGAAGAAAATGATCGGCAGCATTTCGCCACGGGCTACGGCGGCAAAGATGTTCGATGGAATCAGGTTGAGAATGGTCTCGATGAACGCATGCTCATGCTGCACTTCAGCAGCCGTGGCGGTGTACTTGGAGATATCGACAGTGCCCAGGGTGCTCATGTCGATACCCGCGCCCGGGTGGAACAGGTTGGCCAACAGCAGGCCGACCACGATGGCAATGGTGGTGACGATTTCGAAGTAAAGGATGGTCTTGACACCAATCCGGCCGAGCTTTTTCGCGTCACCGACCCCGGCAATGCCGACGATCAGCGAGGAAATCACAATCGGGATCACGATCATCTTGATCAGGCGGATAAAGATATCGCCCGCCGGCTGCAACACATTGCTGATCCACCAGGCTTTTTCAGCACTGAAATGGTTGAGCACTGCACCGATTGCGATCCCCAGCACCAAACCGATGAGGATCTGCCAGGCGAGGCTTAGCTTTGCCTTCTTCATGTCATTACCCTTACTTCAAGTGGACTTAAGGCGAATGCGCCAGCTGGAACGCTCGAAAGCGAAAAAGTGTGAGCATCGGCCTCCATGGAAGGTCACCGCAGCGTGGCCGAAATGGCTTACTGGCAGGCGAAAAAAGGCGCAACTATTCCGATGCAAGGGAGCGACGTCTAATGCCGTAAACGCCTACCCTATGCCGAATCGGCATGAGTTTTTTTGATAATAACTGTCCGAATGGTCAGTTCAAATGCGACATATTGTCTGGCAAATATGCCGTGAACCTGCCAAACCCGGCTCGCTCAGAGATGCTGGACGACTTTCAGGCGGTGGCGCAATTGCCCGGAAAATCCATGACCTAGCGCCAGAAGTGTCCTATGGTGCGGCAAAAAATTTCTCGATAGATGGTCACGCCGACATACCCAGTAATGGTTAGTCAGCAGCGAAAGAGAAAATAGTTGCTATGCGCGGTATGCGAAGAGCGGCATGCGAGGCGGATGATGAGAGTCATAAGCTCGCCGCAAGTTCAGCAAGCAAAAAAACACTTGTGAACTTGCGTCGCAGCTTTTCGCCTGACCCGGCCCTCGCGCAGGCACTCCCTGTGCCCGTAGGTCACGCCGATCTCGATCGATCAGAGCAACCCGGCCCCCTGGTCATGCATCGCCCTTGGCGAGCGATGCAGACAGAAAGAAGCGCAGTGGCTTCTTTCTATGGATGAAGGTTTCGTAGACGCTGCAAACGTCAGACGCAACCTAGTACCAATTCGGATCTTTCTTGAGCTGCTCCATCAGCAGCTTTTGCATGCCTTCGTCCGGCTTGCCAAGGAAACGGTAGTCCGCGTGGCGTGTCGGCGACTTGTCCGCCGGCAACCCGGCCGGTACCTGTACCAACATGGCGTAGGCGTGCTTCTTGTCATAACTGAACGCGACGATCAGACGTTTGCTGCGACAGGTGTCTGCCGTCTCGCAGAGCGGCCCTACCAAGTACTTGTCGCCATCCTCTTCGACGGCATTCATCTGCTCCGCCGCGCCCGACAAGTTCATGACCCATTCCGGCAGGCGTTCTTCTTTCTTCACCACGCCTTGCCAGGTCTCACGAAACTGCGAATCGGAACTCAGCAACTCGTTGGCCCGGGATTGGCCGTCATTGGCGGCCATTGCCCAGCTACTGCCGCCCAGAAGCAGGACGGCAGCCAAGGTTTTAAAGGACGAAGTGGTCATAGTCAGCCTCGGCCGCGACGACCAAAGAAGAACGAAGCGATAAACATCACCAGGAAAACCACGAACAGGATCTTGGCGATACCCGTAGCGGTGCCCGCGATACCACCGAAGCCCAAGACGGCAGCCACAATGGCGATGATCAGAAATGTGATAGCCCAACTCAACATGGTGATTCTCCTTACGCTTCTATAGGGGTAACAGGGGTATTACCGTGCAGCCGCTCAACCAGAACGACCTTTTCTTGCCTAGAACACCCAACGTTCTTGGACGGGCAGTTCGCCCAGGGTGGAATCCTGATCGACCACTCTCAATTGCGGAGCCGTCACGTTGCCAAGAGAACGGCTCTCAAGAGAAGAGAAATGGGTCTGGGTCATGATCGGACGTTCAAACTGAGGGACTTGCTGCTGATGACTCTGCTGCCAAGCCTGCATTTGCTGCCCGACAATCAACGTGACCATCAGCGCCAGGCTGGCAAAAAGACCTTGCTGCAAACGCAGGGACGAAATACGCAGTTGGCTGAGGTGTTGACGAGTCATGCTGTATTTCTCCCGCATTCTGATTATTCGTTCATGACACTGTTGGGAGAGTTATTGCAGAGTGCATGCCAGTTTTTTTAAACAAAAAAACTCAATAAAATCAGAATGTTATGACTTTGCTTTGAAGGCGCCGCCCAGCATCCTGCACGATGCCCTGCCCAGGGCCGTGCGAATTGCACGATAGCCAATGGTCGGGTAAAGGGATCGAAAGCCTTCATCGAGTTGCCGAAGTGGCACGAAGGCATGAATACGCCACCAATCAGCGGGTTTGTAGGAAGGCGCGCAGATAGCTGCACGAAGATGCTTTTTATGAATCAGAATGAACCATGCAACTTGCCCGATTATTCCGGGACTAACCACCATCATTCATAGTTAAGGAGCGCGGGACAGATGGAATCAGCCAAGGAACTTCAAGGCCGCATTCTTTTAGTGGATGACGAATCCGCAATCCTGCGCACGTTCAGATACTGCCTGGAAGACGAGGGCTACACCGTAGCCACAGCCAACAGCGCCGCCCAAGCCGATGCCTTGATGCAACGCCAAGTGTTCGACCTGTGTTTCCTCGACCTGCGTCTGGGCGAGGATAACGGCCTAGACGTACTGGCCCAGATGCGCATCCAGGCACCGTGGATGCGTGTGGTGATCGTCACCGCGCATTCGGCCGTGGATACCGCCGTGGACGCCATCCAGGCCGGTGCCGCCGATTATCTGGTCAAGCCATGCAGTCCTGACCAATTGCGCTTGGCCACGGCCAAGCAGTTGGAAGTGCGCCAATTGTCGGCACGCCTGGAGGCGCTGGAAGGCGAAGTGCGCCAACCCAAGGACGGCCTCGACTCCCACAGCCCCTCCATGATGGTGGTGCTGGAAACCGCACGCCAAGTGGCGGGTACCGACGCCAATATCCTGATCCTGGGCGAGTCCGGTACCGGTAAAGGTGAATTGGCCCGTGCCATTCATGGTTGGAGCAAGCGCGCGAAAAAATCCTGCGTCACCATCAATTGCCCGTCGTTGACAGCGGAGTTGATGGAAAGCGAGCTGTTCGGCCACAGCCGCGGCGCGTTTACCGGTGCCAGCGAGAGCACATTGGGCCGAGTCAACCAGGCCGATGGCGGCACGCTTTTTCTCGACGAGATCGGCGACTTTCCACTCACGTTGCAACCCAAGTTACTGCGCTTTATCCAGGACAAAGAGTACGAGCGTGTCGGCGACCCGGTGACCCGACGGGCCGATGTGCGCATCCTCGCAGCCACCAACTTGAACCTGGAAGACATGGTGCGCGACGGCCGCTTCCGGGAAGACTTGCTCTACCGCCTCAACGTCATCACCCTGCACCTGCCGCCGCTGCGCGAACGCAGTGAAGACATCCTGACCCTGGCCGACCGCTTCCTGGCGCGGTTCGTGAAGGAGTACGCACGGCCCGCCCGAGGGTTCAGTGATCAGGCACGCGAAGCGCTGCTCAACTATCGCTGGCCGGGCAATATCCGTGAGCTGCGCAACGTGGTGGAGCGGGCCAGCATCATCTGCCCTCAAGAGAAGGTCGAGATCAGCCATCTCGGCATGGCTGAACAGCCGACCAACAATGCGCCACGCATCGGCGCGGCGCTGAGCCTGGACGAGCTGGAGAAAGCGCATATCGGCGCTGTGCTCGCCACCAGCGACACCCTGGACCAGGCGGCACGCACGCTGGGCATCGACGCGTCGACCCTGTACCGCAAACGCAAACAGTACAACCTGTGAACCACACCCTATGAAGCTTGCGATGAAACTGCGTACTCGGTTGTTCCTGAGTATCTCAGCGCTGATCAGCGTCGCCCTGCTGGGGTTGATCCTGGGCCTGGTCAGCGTCATGCAAATGGCCAAGACCCAGGAGTCATTGATCCGCAGCAGCTTCATCAACCTGGAACTGGGGCTCAAGCTGCGCCAGAGCCTGGGCGACCAGTTGATCATGATGCTGGAAAAGCCGCCTGACACGCAGGCGTTGCAAGCCTCCAAGCAACACTATTTCGAACTGCTGGACCAGGGCATCGCCCATGAACAGCAAAACGGTCGCGGCAATGGCTTCAGCCAGGCGCGCATCGACTACCAGAACCTGCTGGAAGCGTTTGACAAATCCCAGCAGCCATCGCCGCCGCCCGGCAGCAGAGAACAACTCACCGAAGCCTTCAACGTGTTGCGCAACGGCCTGATTGTCGATCATAAGCAGGCTCTGGAAAACATCAGCAACAGTGAGCACGAGTCCCGCGAACGCGCGCTGGTGATCTCCGGCCTGCTCGGACTGGTCGGGCTTGCGGTGTTGATCATCGGTTTCATCACGGCACATGGCATCGCTCGACGCTTCGGCGGGCCCATCGAAGCGCTGGCTAAAGCCGCCGACAGGATCGGGCAGGGCGACTTTGAAGTCACCCTGCCCATCTCCTCGGCAGCAGAGATGAACCAGCTGACGCGCCGCTTCGGCATCATGGCCGAAGCATTGCGCCAGCATCAGGCGACCAATGTCGACGAGCTGCTGGCCGGCCAGCAACGCCTGCAAGCGGTGCTCGACAGTATTGATGACGGCCTGCTGATGATTGACCGCCAAGGCTGCCTGGAACACCTCAACCCCGTGGCACAGCGCCAGTTGGGATGGGACGAGGAACGCCTCGGCCAGGGCCTGGGTGAGGCTCTCGCACGCCCGGAAATGGATGAACAACTGCAACTGGTGTTGCGCGGCGGCAATCTGGAGCGAGCACCGGAAGACCTGGAGGTGGAAGTCGAAGGCGAGTTGCGCCTGCTGACCTACAGCCTGACCCCGGTGAGCCATACCCAGGGGCATATTCTCGGAGCGGTGATGGTGCTGCACGACGTTACGGAGCAGCGCGCCTTTGAGCGGGTGCGCAGCGAGTTCGTCTTGCGCGCCTCCCATGAGTTACGCACGCCGGTGACCGGCATGCACATGGCCTTCGGCTTGTTTCGCGAGCGCGCAAAGTTTCCTGAAGAGTCCCGGGAAGCGGACTTGCTGGATACGGTCAACGAAGAAATGCAGCGCCTGATGCAGTTGATCAACGACTTGCTGAATTTTTCGCGTTACCAGAATGGCCTGCAGAAACTCACTCTGGCGCCGTGCGATATCACGGACTTGCTGGAGCACGCCCAAGCGCGGTTTGCGGAACCGGCGAATGCACAACACATCGAGTTGCTGGTTGAAGCCCAAGCCGATTTGCCGCGACTGCACGCTGACCAGGCCCAACTGGAGCGCGTGCTCGACAATCTGCTGGCCAATGCCCTGCGCCATACCGCCGAAGGCGGGCAGATTCGCCTGCAGGCCCGTCGCCATGGCGAACGAGTGATTATCAGCGTGGAGGATAACGGCGAAGGTATCGCGTACGGCCAACAGGGACGCATCTTCGAACCTTTCGTACAAGTGGGCCGCAAGAAAGGCGGCGCCGGCCTTGGGCTGGCGCTGTGCAAGGAGATCGTGCAATTGCACGGGGGCCGCATGGGTGTGTACTCACGGCCAGGGCAGGGCACGCAGTTCTACATGGCACTGCCCTTGTAGGCGAACGTCTACCCGCGCCAGCGATTAGCGATGATTCAACGCACTCAGGATCGCGGCACTTTCGGCATCCGGCGTGCCGTCAAACAGCGATGGCCTGAAATGCATCTGGAAAGCCGCTATTACATGGCGCGTGGCGACATCCAGCTCGCCGGTTTGAGGTGTCTGGTAGCCCAGGCGCGCCAGCTCTTCCTGGAACCAGGCCACGCTCGGCAACTGCGCTACATACTGCGCCTGGAAACGAGCGACTGCCTGCGCGTCCGGCCAGGCTCCCAACCCTTCAGCCGCCAACCGTTTCCACGGAAACAGTGGGCCTGGATCAAGCTTGCGCAGCGGCGCGATATCGCTGTGACCGATGATGTGCTTAGGGTCAATTCCGTTGCGCTTGCTGATGTCTTTCAACAGCACGATGAGTGACTGTACCTGCGCCTCGGAGTACGGGTACCAGACGCGGCCTGTCGGGGTGTCGCGATACCCCGGGTTGACGATTTCGATACCGATGGAACTGGAGTTGAGCCAGGTGCGCCCCAACCACTCGCTCTCGCCTGCATGCCAGGCCCGCTGGCTCTCATCCACCAACTTGTAGATAGTGCCCGAGGCATCGTTACCAATCAGGTAATGGCTGCTGACCTGGCCGTGGGTCAACAGGGCCAAGGAACGCTCAAGGTTGGCGGAGGTGTAATGGACGATGACGAACTGTATGCGGTTGTCGTGGTTCGCCGAAGGGTGGCTGGTATCGAGACGGGGGCCGCTTGCACAGCCGGCGAGTAGAAGAAACACAAAAGCGATGTACAGGGATTTCATGGCAGATCACGTTACACTGAAGACGATAATGCAACAGTGTAACGTATGAAGGGTAGCGCGGCGGTCAAATCACAAAATGGAACATCTTTTAAGCTGCCAGCACCTTGTTACGTCCTGCCGCCTTGGCTCGGTACAACGCCTCGTCGGCACGCTTGAGCGCCAGATCACTACGCTCACCCGGCAGAAACTGCGCCACGCCCATGGACACCGTGATCGTCACCGGCTCGCCTTTGAAGTGGAACGGACACGCTTCAATCGCCGCACGCAGCACCTCACCCACGGCCAAGGCATCGGCCAGCAATGAGTCGGGCATCAGCAACACAAACTCCTCGCCACCAAAACGCGCAATAAAATCGCTTGGCCGCAGGCGCTTGCTCAGCACGTTGGCGATGATCTTCAAGACTTTGTCACCGGCCAGGTGCCCATAACCGTCGTTGATGCGCTTGAAATGGTCCAGGTCCAGTATCGCCAGCGACAAGCTGTTGCCGCGCTGGTGCCAGGCATTGACCTCCTGGTCCAGGCGCTCACTCCAGGCGGCGCGGTTAGGCAGGCCGGTGAGCGGGTCAATCAAGGCTTTCTGACGCTGCACCTCCAGGTGTTCGCGATAGCCTTGAGCTTCCTGCTCCATGCTCGCAACCCGCTCAGCCAAGCCCTTCAAACGCGCCGCCACTTCCTGTTCACGCTGGTCGCGCTGCTGCTGATGCTCATCCATGGTGCCGAGCAAACCTTCAAGATGGCTTTCCAGCACCTGCTTGAGACTGTTCAGGTCGGACGCTTCCTGTACGCTGCTTTGCAAGCCATCGACCTGTTCACGAATCTGCGTATCCAATTCGCGCGCGGCCGAACGGCTATCGGCGTGGCCGTCACTGGCAACCTGCAAATGGCCTTGAAACGCTTCGAGACGCTCGTTGAGCTGCTTGAGATAAGCCTCGAACTCATGCTGGCCGCTGTCGGTGATCGCCAGCATCAACACCGCCAGGTCATCCAGGATCGGAAGCAGCTCGTACCAGTTCAAACCATTGGCCAGACGCTCGCGCATGGCCTCGGCCTGGGGCCGGTGGCGTTCGGGCAGGTCGAGGTCTTCCAACAAGCCGAGCAAAGTGCTTTCGATATGTTTGGCGACCGAGCTGTAGGACGGCTCGGGCGAGTCGGGCAGGGCGTAGACGCCGTCCGCTTGCAACGCATCAGGGTCGGGTTCGGCGCTGTCCAGCACAGGCGGGAGCGACAGGCTGCCGATGGTCGTCGCCTCCACCCTGTCGACCTGCACCTCGGGCGCTTCGATAAAAGCGGCGAGCGCACTCTCGGATGCCGGCGCCTCCAGAGTTGGCTCCGGCTCCTCAACGTCAGGGGCTTCGACAGGTGGGGCAGCGGCCACCGACTGCGCAGGGGCTTCGAAGACAAACGTTTCGCTGGCGACCTGGGCCTGCGCAACGGGCACACCGGGTTCAGGCGGCGACGCCGCCGGCGCTGATGGCGCTGGCTCGAATGCCCGCAACGCTTCGGCCAGCACCTCGGACTGCGCCGGCTCCTGAGGCTCGGGCGCAGACTTTGGCGCCACCGGCTGCGGCGTAGCTGTAGGAACCGGTTCGCCGGCTTCGGTTGCAGCATCTTTACTGCCGAACAGGCGCTGCAGCAGGCCCAGCCCTGAACGGGGGCTTTCGCTGTCCGGCTCAAGGTTGTCCAGTGCCTGCCCTTGCAGGCTACTGAGCTCACTCAGGAGCAACGGTATCTCCCGCGCCTGCCCGACACGACCATCGAGTTGCTTGGCGAAGGTTTTCAGCGGGCGGGCCACTTCACGGGGCAGCGGTAACTTCTGCAACTGCGCGACCAGGGCCGTGAGCGCAGTGCTGATCTGGTCAACCCGGGTTTCGCGGCGCTGCTCCGAATCCAGCACGGCTTTTTCCAGACGCGGCAGCAAGGCGGCGAGGGCGGCATCCATGTCGTCGCTGCGCACGATGTCGCGCATTTCCTTCATGCATTGATCGACTGCGCGATCCGTTCCTTCAGCGGCCAGCGTGCTGCGTACCAGCCCACGGCGCAGCAGGTCGAGGCGGGCAGCCCAGCGGCGTTCGAGCTTGTCTTGTTGCTCGATGCTCTTGAGGTATTTCTCTTTCCAGCGCTGGGCGTCGTCGCTCATGCAAGGGGTCCGCTGGTGCCTGGGCTCAACGCGGGCAATGCATCAGCCGTGAGCGAACCCGGCAGACGAATCTCGACCGCGACCGGCAGGTGGTCGGAGATGGGCTGCGCCAAAACCTGCACCCTTTCGAGCGTGAGGGTCGGGCTCAGCAGGATATGATCCAGACAGCGTTGCGGGCGCCAACTGGGGAACGTGGCTTCGACTTGCGGCGCCAGTAACCCAAGGTCACGCAACGGGGAATTCTGCAACAGGTCATTGGCATGGGTGTTCATGTCACCCATCAGCACCTGATGCTTGTAGTTGCCAATCAGCTCACGCACGTAGGCAAGCTGGAGGTTGCGCGTACGCCCTCCGAGCGCCAGGTGCATCATCACCACCACCAGGGCTTCGGGGCCTTCGCCGAAGCGCACCAGAATCGCCCCGCGCCCTTTGGGGCCTGGCAATGGATGGTCTTCGATGGCAGTTGGCTTCAGGCGGCTGAGCACACCATTACTGTGCTGTGCCAGGCGCCCGAGGTTGCGATTGAGTTGCTGATACCAGTAGGGGAAGGCCCCCAACTGAGCCAGGTGCTCCACCTGATTGATGTAGCCGGAGCGAATGCTGCCGCCATCGACTTCCTGCAACGCGACCAGATCGAAGTCGTTGAGCAGGTTGCCGATTTTTTGCAGGTTGCCGGCCCGCCCGTTATGCGGCAGCAGATGCTGCCAGCCACGGGTAAGGTAGTGGCGGTACTTCTCGGTACTGATGCCCACCTGAATATTGAAGCTGAGCAGGCGCAAGCGACTGTCAGCCGGCAAGCCTGTGGACTCCAGATGATGCTCGTTGACCCGCGGCTCATGCAGGCCTACGACACGTTCGGTACCCCGGCGGCGCATGGTGAGCCCCCTTACTTGGCGGCGCGCTCTTTGGCGATCAATTGGTCTGCAACGTTGAGAACAGCTTCCGGACCACCGGCAGTGCCGAGGTCGAAACGGTATTTACCGTTGACGATCATGGTCGGTACGCCTTGCACGCCATACTTCTGCGCGAGTTCCTTGGCCTGCTTGATCTGGCCCTGGATAGCGAAAGAGTTGAAGGTGGCGAGGAACTTGTCCTTGTCGACACCCTGGGTGGCGACGAAGTCGGCCATTTCTTCCGGCTTGGTCAGGCGCTTGCCTTGTTTCTGGATCGCGTCGAATACGGCGTTATGGACCTTGTGCTCAACACCCATGGCTTCCAGGGTCAGGAACAATTGGCCGTGGGCATCCCATGGGCCGCCGAACATGGCCGGGATGCGCTTGAAGTTCACGTCGGACGGAAGTTTTTCAACCCAAGGGTTGATGGTTGGCTCAAAAGCGTAGCAATGCGGGCAACCGTACCAGAACAGCTCCACGACTTCGATCTTGCCAGGCACCGAAACCGGTACAGGGTTAGTCAATTCAACATAGGTTTTACCGGCTTCAAGCGGCACATCGGCAGCTTGTGCCGTCATGCCGAAGAGGCTGGCGGTAACGAGAGCGGCGCTGAGGATCAGATTACGCATGCTTTACTCCTGGACAAATAAAGTCGCCTCACGCGACCTTTGTTATGACAGGTCTACGCGGACATGATTTCGTTAGTGTAACGGCAGCGGCCACAAAAAAGGGCGGCCTAAGCCACCCTTTTTATGCTTGCATCGATGGATTAATCGAGCGTTAACGTCGCCGGCCCTGTCAGTGCAGCCCTTGGATGTAGCTGGACACTGCGTCGATATCTTTATCCGAAAGCTTGGCAGCAATGTCGCTCATCATTTTGTTACCCGCATCGCCATCGATATAACGAACTTTCTCGCGGAAGTCCTTCAATTGCTTGGCGGTGTATTGGGCGTGCTGGCCACTCAGATGAGGGAAGCCTGCAGCGGCGAGACCACCGCCGTCCGGGATGTGGCACGCCTTGCAGGCGGGCATGCCGCCAATAGGCTGGTCTTCAGCGAGCTTGCCACCTTGGAATAATGCCTGGCCTTTTTCGACCAGTTTCGGATCGGCAGCTCCCACACTGCCTTTCTGGCTGGCAAAATACGCTGCGATATCTGCCAGGTCCTGATCACTGAGGTTGGTCAGCAAGCCGGTCATTTCCAGCACCGTGCGCTTGCCATCCTTGATGTCGTGCATCTGCTTGGTCAGGTAACGCTCACCCTGGCCGGCCAGTTTGGGGAAGTTCGGCGCCGGGCTGTTGCCATCCGGTCCATGGCAAGCACCACACACGGCGGCTTTCGCCTGGCCCGCTGTAGCGTCGCCTGCAGCATGGGCAACACCGGTGATGCCCAAGGTCAACAGCAGACTCACGATCAGTTTGTTCATCAGCTAATCCAACTACGGCTAAGGGTTTAAGAGTTATCTACCGGGTTTACTCGCCATCAATTCAATGACGGCCTGGTAATCCTCAGTACTGCAGTCCATGCACAAACCACGCGGCGGCATTGCCTTGAAACCCTGGGTTACGTGTTGCACCAGCGTATCCATGCCCTGCGCCAGTCTGGGCGCCCACGCTGCCTGATCACCCCGTTCAGGGGCGTTGGGCAGTTGGCCGGCATGGCAAGCCACGCAAACTCGGTTGTACACCGCTTCCGGTTCCTGTGTAGCCTGAGCGCCATAAAGCGGAATCAGGACACCAAAAGCGAGCAACCTGCGGGTCATACATCGACCTTTTCAGGGTTTGAGAGCGTTTTGCGTTCTAATGCGCAATGAAGGTCTTTCGCTCCCGTGAACTTCATCCTTCGCTGGGACAAAGCACACACAAAATCTGCGGCATTATATACTGGCGCTACTGAAACGGAAACGACACCGCTTGCCGCACCCTTTCTCGGCACCGCCCACATCGGAAATCTCATGCAACTCAAGAATCCCATCCTCGGTCTGTGCCAACAGTCCACGTTCATGCTCAGCGCCGCCAAAGTTGACCAATGCCCCGATGACGAAGGTTTTGAAGTCGCCTTTGCCGGTCGTTCCAACGCCGGCAAATCCAGCGCACTGAACACCCTGACCCATGCCAGCCTGGCGCGCACCTCGAAAACCCCGGGCCGCACGCAGCTGCTCAATTTCTTCAAGCTAGACGATGATCGGCGTCTGGTCGACCTGCCGGGCTACGGTTACGCAAAAGTACCTATCCCGCTGAAGCTGCACTGGCAGCGTCACCTGGAGGCTTACCTGGGTGGCCGCGAGAGTTTGAAGGGCTTGATCCTGATGATGGACATCCGTCATCCAATGACCGACTTCGACTTGTTGATGCTCGACTGGGCCGTAGCCAGCGGCATGCCGATGCATATCCTGCTGACCAAGGCCGACAAGTTGACCTACGGCGCAGCCAAGAACACGCTGCTCAAGGTCCAATCGGAAATCCGCAAAGGTTGGGGTGATGCGATCACCATCCAACTGTTCTCGGCACCCAAGCGCATGGGCCTGGAAGAGGCTTACACCGTGCTGGCCGGCTGGATGGAATTGGCGGACAAGGGCGCTGAAATCGCGGAATAACTTTTCTGCGGGCAAAAAAAACCCCGGACTTCGTATGGGGAGGGGAAGTTCGGGGTTCAAGTTCCGGACCGCTAGGGCGGGGTCCAGATATCTGCCAACACTTAACACAACATAGGAGCATTGAAGGGCTTCACCACCCATTCAGTAACTCTGAGTGGCAGTTCACGGGTTAAGTTCCGGCAGATCCAAAAAACTATTGGAAATAACCAGTATCGATTTCTGATCTAAAGCGCCCTGCCATCACGGTTGGTGATGGCAGAGCCGCCAAATCAGTGCGCCTCGTCCCAGTTATTGCCCACTCCCACATCCACCACCAACGGCACATCCAATTGCGCCGCCGCACTCATGTGTTCGCGGATCTTTTCGCTGACTTGCGCCACCAGGTCTTCACGCACCTCAAGCACCAGTTCGTCGTGCACCTGGAGGATAACCTTGGCATCCAGACCCGACTCCGTCAGCCAGTCATCCACCCGTACCATGGCTTTCTTGATGATGTCCGCCGCGGTGCCTTGCATCGGCGCGTTGATCGCCGTGCGCTCGGCGGCTGCGCGGTCCTGGGGTTTATTGGAGTTGATGTCGGGCAAATACAGCCGGCGCCCGAAGAAGGTTTCTACATAGCCCTGGTCGGCAGCCTGGGCGCGGGTGCGCTCCATATATTCGCGAACGCCCGGGTAACGTGCGAAGTACACATCGATGTAGGCCTTGGCGGTCTTGGTATCGACTCCAATATCCTTGCCGAGCTTCTGCGCCCCCATCCCATAGATCAGGCCAAAGTTGATCGCCTTGGCACTGCGACGCTGGTCGGACGTGACCTCGGCCAACTCGACCTTGAACACCTCGGCGGCCGTCGCCGTATGCACGTCCAGGTTGTTGCGGAAGGCGTTCATCAGGCCCTCGTCCTTGGACAGGTGCGCCATGATCCGCAATTCGATCTGGGAATAATCCGCCGCCAGCAGTTTGTAGCCCTTGGGCGCGACAAATGCCTGGCGAATCCGCCGCCCTTCGGCGGTGCGCACCGGTATGTTCTGCAGGTTCGGATCGCTGGAAGACAAACGCCCGGTTGCCGCCACCGCCTGGTGATAAGACGTGTGAATGCGCCCGGTGCGTGGGTTGATCTGCTCCGGCAGCCGGTCGGTATAGGTGCTTTTGAGCTTGCTCATGCTGCGGTACTGCATCAGCACCTTGGGCAACAGGAAGTCATCTTCGGCCAGCTTGGCCAGTACTTCTTCAGCAGTCGACGCCTGGCCTTTGCCGGTCTTCTTCAGTACCGGCAGGCCCAGTTTCTCGTAGAGAATCGCCCCTAGCTGCTTGGGCGAGCCCAGATTGAACGCCTCACCGGCGATCTCGAACGCCTGACGCTCCAGCTCGACCATCTTGTTGCCCAGCTCGATGCTCTGAACGCCCAGCAGATCCTTATCCACCAAGGCCCCCTGACGCTCGATCCGCGCCAACACCGGCACCAGTGGAATCTCGATGTCGGTCAATACGCCGGCCAGGCTTGGAATGGCCGCCAGTTGCGCATGCAGCGCCTGATGCAGACGCAAGGTCACATCGGCATCTTCCGCCGCGTAAGGACCGGCTTGTTCAAGCGGGATCTGGTCGAATGTCAGCTGCTTGGCGCCCTTGCCGGCGATGTCCTGGAAACTGACGGTGTCGTAGTCCAGGTACTTCTTGGCCAGGCTGTCCATGTCGTGCCGGGTTGCCGTGGAGTTGAGCACATAGGATTCGAGCATGGTGTCGAAGGCGATACCACGTACGGTAATGCCCTGCGCCGGGTCGCCGCCGATGGCGCAGTTGGCCAGGATGTTCATGTCGAACTTGGCGTGCTGGCCGACCTTGAGCTTGGTCGGATCCTCCAGCAATGGTTTTAACGCGAGCAACACGCTGTCGCGATCCAGCTGCGGCGGCGCGCCGATGTAGGAGTGCGTCAACGGAATGTACGCAGCTTCATGGGGCTGCATCGCGAATGAAACCCCGACCAACTGCGCCTGCTGGGCGTCGATGCCGGTGGTTTCGGTATCGAACGCGAACAACTTCGCGTCATTGAGCTTCTTCAGCCAGACATCGAAGGTCGCCTGGTCAAGGATTGTGGTGTAACGCGCCTCGACAGGCGCAACCACCACCGCCTCCACAACGGCTTCAGCAACGGGCGCCGTGTTGAGTTCCACGCGCTTGGCATCACGCTGGATCTCGTCGAACCAGCTCTTGAACTCCAGCAGCGTGTACAGCTCCAGCAGCTTTTCACGATCCGGTTCGATCAGGTGCAGGTCTTCCAGGCCGACGTGCAGCGGCACATCACACTTGATCGTCGCCAGTTGGTAAGAAAGGAACGCCATCTCCTTATGCTCTTCCAACTTGGCCGGCAGGGTCTTGGCCCCACGGATCGGCAGGGTCGGCACGATATCCAACTGCTCATACAGCTCTTTGATCCCACCATTCACGCCCACCAGCAAGCCGGAAGCGGTCTTCGGACCAATACCCGGAACGCCCGGAATGTTGTCAGACGAATCCCCCATCAACGCCAGATAGTCGATGATCTGCTCCGGAGCGACGCCAAATTTCTCCTTTACGCCTTCGATGTCCATCGAACTACCGGTCATGGTATTGACCAAGGTAATGTGCCCATCGACCAGCTGCGCCATGTCTTTGTCACCGGTGGAAATCACCACCGGTCGGTTGGCCGCAGCGCTACTGCGGGCCAGGGTACCGATCACATCATCGGCCTCGACGCCTTCGACGCACAACAGCGGGAAGCCCAGGGCAATCACGCTCTGGTGCAGCGGCTCGATCTGCAGGCGCATGTCATCGGGCATGCTCGGGCGATTGGCCTTGTATTCGGCGTACATGTCATCGCGAAAAGTCCCACCCTTGGCGTCAAACACCACGGCGAAAGGGCTGTCCGGGTACTGCTTGCGCAGGCTTTTGAGCATGTTCAACACGCCCTTGACCGCACCGGTCGGCAGGCCTTTGGAAGTGGTGAGCGGTGGCAGCGCATGGAAAGCGCGATACAGATAAGAAGAACCGTCCACCAGGACGAGGGGGGCTTGGCTCATGAGCAGGATCAACCTTTTCGGCGGGTCAGGCGCTAGAATAGCCGGACCAATGACGACAAAGGGACAAGGTTATCATGCGTACATTCAATCGCCTGCTCCTCACTGGCTTGATTGCACTCGCTCCGATGGCTGCCATGGCGGCAGACAGCGCCCCTTCGGGCGATCCGGAAGTTACCATTCGCACGGAAGGCGACAGAACCATCCAGGAGTACCGCCAAAACGGTTTCCTGTACGCAATCAAGGTCACTGTAAAGGGTGCCCCACCGTATTTCCTGGTGCGCGCGGACGGAACCGACGCGAACTTCATCCGCTCTGACCAGCCGGATATGCTGATCCCGTCATGGAAGATCTTCGAATGGAAATGATTTCTTAACTTCAATTGGCGCCGCACATCGCGGCGCCCGTACTGGCAGTTTTAACCATGTCTGTGTTTACCCCCCTGGCTCGGCCCGAGCTGGAAACCTTTCTCGCCCCTTATGGGCTCGGCCGCCTGCTTGATTTCCAGGGGATTGCCGCTGGCAGCGAAAACACCAATTTCTTTATCAGCCTGGAACAGGGCGAATTCGTCCTGACCCTGGTTGAGCGCGGCCCCGTCGCGGAGATGCCGTTCTTCATCGAGTTGCTCGACGTGCTCCACGACGCTGACCTGCCAGTGCCCTATGCGCTGCGCACCACCGACGGCGTCGCCCTGCGCACGCTGGCCGGCAAACCGGCGCTGCTGCAACCGCGCCTGGCCGGCAAGCACATCAAGGACGCCAACGCCCAGCATTGCGCCCAGGTCGGTGACTTGCTGGGCCACCTGCACCTGGCCACCCAAGGCGAGAAGGTGCTGGAACGCAAGACCGATCGCGGGCTGGAGTGGATGCTCAGTGAAGGGGCACAGCTGATTTCGCACTTGAACGAAGCGCAGCAACGTTTACTGCAAGCGGCATTGACCGAGATCGACGCCCACAAGGCCGAGATCCTGGCCTTGCCACGCGCCAACGTGCATGCCGACCTGTTCCGCGACAATGCGATGTTTGAAGGCACGCATCTCACAGGATTGATCGACTTCTACAACGCCTGCTCCGGCCCGATGCTGTACGACGTGGCGATCGCCCTGAATGACTGGTGCTCGGATGCGCAAGGCGTGATTGATGGGCCGCGTGCCCGCGCACTGCTGGGCGCCTACGCGAGCCTGCGGCCGTTCACTGCGAAGGAGGCCGAATTGTGGCCGACGATGTTACGGGTGGCTTGTGTGCGGTTCTGGCTGTCACGGCTGATCGCCGCTGAGTCGTTTGCCGGGCAGGATGTGCTGATTCACGACCCCGCCGAGTTCGAGCACCGTTTGGCGCAGCGCCAGCAGGTCACGATCCAACTGCCGTTCGCCCTTTAAAGGACCCACTCGGTCAAAAATGTGGGAGCAAGCCAGCTCCCACATGGGTTTTGCGTCAACCGTCAGAGCGACTCCAGGCACCCGGCCAAATCGTTGCCCAGCTTCTCCAGCACCTGCTCGTACCCTTGAGCCGTGGCCGGTGTGTAGCCGCCCAATGCATCCAGCTCCGCCAACTTCACCGGCAGGCCGGCCACCAGCGTCTCAGCCAAACGCGGACGCAATGGCGGTTCACTGAACACACATGTCTTGCCCACTTCCTGCAGGCGCGTGCGCATCGCCGCGACGTGCTGGGCACCCGGCTGTACTTCGGCAGCCACGCTGAACACACCGGTGTGCTTGAGCCCATAGGCGTCTTCGAAGTAATCAAAAGCTTCATGGAACACGAAGTAGGGTTTGTCGCCGATGGTCGCCAGGCGAGCCTTCAACCGTGCGTCCAACGCATCCAGACGCTCATCGAAAGCCTTCACGTTACTCTGATAACGCGCGGCATTGGCCGGGTCGGCAGCGCTGAGATCAGCAGCCATGCGTGCCGCGATCACGCGCGCGTTGACCGTCGATAGCCACAGGTGCGCATCCAGGCTGCCCGGGCGATGATCGTGGTCATGTTCGTCGGCTTCGTCAGCGTGGGAGTGGCTATCTTCGGCGAAACGACGCAGCTTCATGCCTGGAAGATCCTGTACCGCGACGGTCGGCAGGCTACGCCCCTTGAGCACACGCGGCAGGAAGCTCTCCATGTCCGGGCCGATCCAATACAGCAGGTCCACCGACTGCACGCGCCGTACGTCGGATGGGCGCAAGGCATAGTTATGCGGCGACGCGCCAGGTGGCAACAAGACCTCCGGGATCGCCACGCCATCCTGCACGGCAGCGGCAATCAGCTGCAACGGCTTGATGCTGGTCAACACCTTGACCTCAGCCTGAGCGGCTGCGGTAACGAACAAACTGGTGACAAATACGACAAAAACGGGAAAAAGTCGGAACACGATGACCACTCGATGGCGTAGGAACGGGTAACATAATAACGTCTCTATCAAATGTCTGTCGCCGCTCATGCCTAAAACACCGCTTGCCAGCCGTCCCCACGACCACTCCCACTGCGTGCATACCGCGCTGTCGGAAGCCGACACCCTGTGTACGCAGAAGGGCCTGCGCCTGACCGCATTGCGCCGTCGGGTACTGGAACTGGTGTGGCAAAGCCACAAGCCGCTGGGCGCCTACGACATTCTTGGCGTGCTCAGCGAGCAGGACGGCCGCCGCGCCGCGCCGCCGACCGTATACCGCGCGCTGGACTTCCTGCTGGAAAACGGCTTGGTGCATCGCATCGCCTCCCTCAACGCCTTTGTCGGCTGCAGCCATCCGGAGCACGCGCATCAAGGCCAGTTCCTGATCTGCCGGGAGTGCCACGCCGCCATCGAGCTTGAACAGAAAAGCATCAGCGATGCCATCATCCAGAGCTCCGCCGACGTCGGCTTCAAGGTTGAAGGGCAAACGGTCGAAGTGGTCGGGCTCTGCTCGGGTTGCCAGGGGGCTTGATGAGCAACGCGTTAATCCGCCTGGAACAGGTCACGGTCACGTTCGCCGGGCAAAACGTACTGGATAACATCCCGCTGAGCGTCGAGCCCGGGCAGATCGTCACGCTGATCGGCCCCAATGGCGCGGGCAAGACCACCCTGGTGCGTGCCGTGCTCGGTTTGCTCAAGCCCGACAGCGGCCGTGTATGGCGCAAACCCAAGCTGCGTGTCGGCTACATGCCGCAGAAGCTGCACGTCGATCCGACGCTGCCCCTGTCGGTACTGCGCTTTCTGCGCCTGGTGCCCGGTGTCGACCGTACCCGCGCGCTGGCCGCGCTCAAGGAGGTCGGCGCCGAGCAGGTCATCGACAGCCCGGTGCAAAGCATCTCCGGCGGCGAAATGCAGCGCGTCTTGCTGGCCCGCGCCCTGTTGCGCGAGCCCGAACTGCTGGTACTGGACGAACCTGTACAAGGCGTCGACGTCGCAGGCCAGGCCGAGCTGTACAGCCTGATCACCCGCCTGCGCGACCGCCATGGCTGCGGCGTGCTGATGGTCTCCCACGACCTGCACCTGGTGATGAGCACCACCGACCAAGTGGTGTGCCTCAACCGCCATGTGTGCTGCTCCGGCCACCCGGAACAGGTCAGCGGTGACCCGGCCTTCGTCGAGTTGTTCGGCAAGAACGCGCAGAGCCTGGCGATCTACCACCACCATCACGATCATGCCCATGATTTGCATGGCGCCGTCGTGACTGATCCGGCCAAACCTCATACCCACGTTCATGGAGATAGCTGCAAGCATGGCTGATTTTCTGCTCTACGCCCTGCTGGCAGGCTTGGCTTTGGCATTGGTGGCGGGCCCATTGGGCTCGTTCGTGGTCTGGCGGCGCATGGCCTATTTCGGCGACACCCTGTCCCACGCCGCCCTGCTGGGCGTCGCCTTGGGCTTTTTGCTGGATGTGAGCCCGACCCTCGCCGTCACCGTGGGCTGCCTGCTGCTGGCGGTCCTGCTGGTGACGCTGCAACAACGCCAGCCACTGGCCTCCGACACGCTACTGGGCATCCTGGCGCCAAGCACCCTATCCCTGGGCCTGGTGGTACTGAGCTTCATGCACGAAGTACGCATCGACCTGATGGCCTACCTGTTTGGCGATCTGCTGGCGATCAGCCCCGGCGACCTTGCCTGGATACTCGGCGGCAGCGCCGTCGTACTGGTTTTGCTGGTAACCCTGTGGCGCCCGTTACTGGCGATCACAGTGCATGAAGAACTGGCCACGGTGGAAGGTTTGCCGGTGCCAGCCCTGCGCATGGCCCTGATGCTGTTGATCGCGGTGGTGATTGCTGTTGCGATGAAGATAGTCGGCGTATTGTTGATCACGTCGCTGCTGATCATTCCCGCCGCAGCCGCCCAGCGCCATGCCCGCTCCCCCGAGCAGATGGCCATCGGCGCCAGCCTGCTGGGGATGCTGGCAGTGTGCGGGGGCCTGGCGCTGTCCTGGTTCAAGGACACGCCCGCAGGACCGTCGATTGTGGTAACGGCGGCCGCCCTGTTTCTGCTGAGTTTTGTCCTGCCCCGTCGAGGGGTGTAGACTTGCTCGCTTTTTGCGCAATTAGAGAGTCGCAGGAATGAAGCCGTTCAACGCCCGTTATCTGCTCCTTGCCGCATTTTCCCTGCTGCTGGGCGCCTGCCAAAGCACACCGCCGGCCGCTCCCGCAGCCCCGGATGCGCGTGCCGTGGCCATCGCGCAACTGGAGCAAAACCTGGCCAGCAGCGAGCTGGCCACCGCTGAAGATCAACTCGCCGCATTGCAGGCCCAGTCGCCTGACGACCCGGCCCTGGAAACTTACCAACGCCAGCTGGCCGAAGCCTACCTGCAACGCAGCCAGATCGTCTTGCAAAAGGGTGACGTCAACGCCGCCGCCACGGCGCTGAGCCGTGCACGCGCATTGATGCCCAAGGCGCCTGCGCTGACCGGCGGCGTCAACAACGCCATCAGCCACGCCCGCAAAGCCGAGCTGGATAAAGCCGAAGCCGCGTTGAAAGCCGCCGAAACCAAGCCTGTCGCCAAAGTCATCGACCCGGCAGCCGAAAGCACGACCGTGGCGCTGAACCTCACCGACATAGAAGAACTTCGCCATCAACTGGATGCGATTGCCACCGACGTGGTGAATTACCAGTGCGACGTGAGCATTCAAGTGCCGCGCACCCAGGACTACCCATGGCTGTCCACCTTGCTGAGCAAACGGGTGAAGCGAATTGATTCGGGATATGACCTGAAGATCCACCGGCAGATTCTGAAAAAGATCCCGGCGCAGGTTGTGCTGATTCCGCGCAAAACCCAGTAAAAGCATCGGGAGCAAGCCCCCTCCCACACTTGAAAACTTCATCATTCAAGTGTGGGAGGGGGCTTGCTCCCGATAGCGTTCTGCGATCACTTAAGCCGGAATAGCCTTGGCCTTCGGCTCACGCTCCCACACCCGATGCTGGGCAATCGCGGCAAAAAACGCCTTGAACGCTTTTGCATCCGCACCCACGATCAACCCCGCGTCCACCTCAAGCTTGAGCAGCTCCAGCAAGGGTTTGGCATCACCGGCAACGGCAATCGCCTTCAGGTGCTTGTACGCTTCCAACAGGTAGTGCAACGCCACGCCATCCCCGCTCAGCGCCTTGATCGACTCCTTACCGCCCGGTACAAACACCGCATCAAACGCAATGGACGGCATGCCTTCCATCGACGCATCTACCGCCAGGCTCTTGCCATCTGCGGTCTTCACCGGTGCTGAAGTCGGCCCCAGCAACTTGGCGTGCGCACCTTCGGCTTCCAGCGCTGCCTTCAACGCCGCAATCGCCGCACCATCCACACCGTTAGCCGCCAGAATCGCGACTTTTCGCGTCTTGATATCGCCCGACAGCAGGTTCACCTGGCTCAAGGCCGGCGACACTTTCAACGACGCCTTACGTGGCGGCACCGTACCTTTGGTCGGCGCCGGCAAGCCCAGGTTCTGTGCAACGCGCTTGGCCAGTTCCAGGTCGATATTGGCCAGGATCTCATTCACCTGGCGAGCGCGGATAAACTCGCGCTCCACCTTGCCCAACTCGAAGCTGTAGGCCGCGATGATGTGCTCTTTCTCGTGATGGCTCATGCTGTTGAAAAACAGCGTGGCTTGCGAGAAGTGGTCACCAAACGACTCGCTGCGCTCACGTACCTTGTTGGCGTCGACGCGCTCGTAATAGCTTTCGAAACCACCATTCTCGGCAGCCGGAGGCGTTTCTTTCGGCCAACCTCCGTCAATCGAATTCGGTTCGTATGCGGCACGCCCCTTGTCGATCACCGTACGGTGTTGGGCATCGCGCTGGCCGTTATGGAAAGGCACGACCGGACGATTGATCGGCAATTCGTGAAAGTTCGGGCCACCGAGTCGGCTGATCTGAGTATCCGTGTAAGAAAACAGACGGCCTTGCAGCAACGGATCATTGGTGAAGTCGATACCCGGCACGATATGGCCTGGGCAAAAGGCGACCTGCTCGACTTCGGCAAAGAAGTTGTCCGGGTTGCGGTTGAGCACCATCTTGCCCAGCGGTGTCACCGGCACCAGTTCTTCGGGGATGATCTTGGTCGGGTCGAGCAGGTCGAAGTCAAACTTGTGCTCGTCCTCTTCGGCTACGATCTGCACGCCCAATTCCCATTCCGGGTAGTCGCCACTCTCAATCGCTTCCCACAGGTCGCGACGGTGGTAATCGGTATCTTTACCGGCAAGCTTTTGCGCCTCGTCCCACACCAGCGAGCAGGTGCCGACTTTCGGGTGCCAGTGGAACTTCACAAAGCTCGATTGACCTTCGGTGTTGATCATGCGGAAAGTATGAACGCCAAACCCCTGCATGGCGCGTAGGCTTTTCGGGATGGCGCGGTCGGACATGGCCCACAGCACCATGTGCGCCGACTCCGGCTGCAGCGAAACGAAATCCCAGAATGTATCGTGAGCCGAGCCACCGGTAGGAATCTCGTTGTGCGGCTCAGGCTTCACCGCGTGTACGAAGTCAGGAAACTTGATGGCGTCCTGTATGAAAAATACCGGCATGTTGTTGCCAACCAAATCGAAGTTGCCTTCGTCGGTAAAGAACTTCACGGCGAAGCCGCGCACATCGCGCACGGTGTCGCCCGAACCCCGAGGGCCTTGCACAGTGGAGAAGCGCACAAATACCGGGGTTTTATGCTCAGGATTGCGCAAAAACCCGGCCTTGCTCAGCGCCGAGTGGTTCTCATAAGTCTGGAAATAACCATGGGCCGCGGTACCCCGGGCATGCACGATGCGCTCCGGGATGCGTTCATGGTCAAAATGCGTGATCTTTTCACGCATGATGAAGTCTTCCAGCAACGAGGGGCCACGGGCGCCAACTTTCAGGGTGTTCTGGTTGTCGGCAATCTTCACACCCTGGTTGGTGCGCAGGGCCTGGCCGGTAGCATCGGAGCGAAACTCCTCCAGCGCTTGCAGCTTGGCGTTGGTATTGCCACGGTCCAGGGTGTCGGTCCCCGCAAGTTCACTCTTTGGCGGGGTGACTGGCTTTTTAGTACTCATCGGGCAAAAACTCCTTCTTAAGTGGCCAGAGCGATCCCCGGCTCTTCTAGAACAACCCCCAGGCACGGCACCTGGGGATTTCGAATTGCCTAAGTAGTGACTGATCCCTTTATGCACCGTTCCTTTTTTATGACCTTTGATCGCGTTATTGCCAAATCGCTGGTTGAATGCGAAATAAATGCTAAGAAACGCTATACGGACAGGCTAAAATGCGCGCCCGGCTAACCGCTGCTCCCTTTTCCATGCGCCCCACAAGGTTCGCTACGTGATCGAGTTTCATAACGTCCATAAAACCTACCGCGTCGCCGGTAAGGAAATCCCCGCCCTGCACCCCACCAACCTGCGCGTCGAAAACGGCCAGGTATTCGGCCTGATTGGCCACTCCGGGGCGGGTAAAAGCACACTGCTTCGCCTGATCAACCGCCTGGAGCAACCCAGCGGCGGCCAAATTACTGTCGACGGTGAAGAAGTCACCGCGCTGGATGCCAACGGCCTGCGTCGTTTCCGCCAGCAAGTCGGGATGATCTTCCAGCACTTCAACCTGCTGGCCTCCAAGACCGTCGCCGACAACGTGGCGCTGCCGCTGACCCTGGCCGGCGAATTGTCACGCAAGGACATCGACCTGCGCGTGGCCGAACTGCTCGCCCGCGTCGGCCTGTCGGACCACGCCAGGAAGTACCCGGCGCAGTTGTCCGGCGGCCAGAAGCAACGCGTCGGCATCGCCCGTGCCTTGGCGACCAAACCGAAAATCCTGCTGTGCGACGAAGCCACCAGTGCCCTCGACCCACAGACCACCGCTTCGGTGCTGCAACTGCTGGCCGAGATCAACCGCGAGCTGAAGCTGACCATCGTGCTGATCACCCATGAAATGGACGTGATCCGCCGCGTCTGCGACCAGGTGGCCGTGATGGACGCCGGTGTGATCGTCGAGCAAGGCTCGGTCGCCGAAGTGTTCCTGCACCCTCAGCACCCGACCACCAAGCGTTTCGTGCAGGAAGCCGATCAGATCGATGAAAGCGAGCAACGGGATGACTTTGCCCATGTACCGGGTCGAATCATTCGCCTGACGTTCCAGGGCGAAGCGACCTACGCGCCGCTGCTGGGCACCGTCGCTCGTGAAACCGGTGTGGACTACAGCATCCTTGCCGGTCGTATCGACCGCATCAAAGATATTCCCTATGGCCAACTGACCCTCGCCGTTACCGGCGGGGACATGGAAGCCGCTTTCGCCCGCTTTACTGCGGCAGACGTCCACATGGAGGTTCTGCGCTAATGGAAGTCCTGTTGAGTTTCTTCGCCAATATCGACTGGTCCGAAATCTGGCTCGCCACCGGCGACACCATGACCATGCTGTTCGGCTCGCTGTTCTTCACCGTACTGCTCGGCCTGCCGCTGGGCGTGCTGCTGTTCCTGTGCAGCCCGCGCCAACTGTTCGAACAGAAGGGCCTGTACGCGTTGCTGTCGCTGATCGTGAACATCCTGCGCTCGTTGCCATTCATCATCCTGCTGATCGTGATGATCCCGTTCACGGTCCTGATCACCGGCACTTCGCTGGGTGTGGCCGGCGCGATTCCGCCACTGGTGGTAGGTGCTACGCCGTTCTTCGCACGCCTGGTGGAAACCGCCTTGCGTGAAGTGGACCGCGGCATCATCGAAGCCACCCAATCCATGGGCGCCAGCACCCGCCAGATCATCACCAACGCGTTGCTGCCCGAAGCACGCCCCGGCATTTTCGCGGCAATTACGGTGACAGCAATTACACTGGTTTCCTACACCGCCATGGCCGGCGTGGTCGGCGCCGGTGGTTTGGGTGACCTGGCGATCCGCTTCGGCTACCAGCGTTTCCAGACCGATGTGATGGTGGTCACCGTGGTGCTGCTGTTGATCCTGGTGCAAATTCTGCAAACCGTCGGCGACAAGCTGGTGGTGCACTTTTCTCGAAAATAACGGCCATTGCCGGCCCTGCCGGCACATGCCCGAACAAGGAGCTTGCTGGATGAAAAAACTACTGGTTGCTTTCGCCGCCGTTGCCGCGTTTTCCGCCCATGCTGCCGAGACCCTCACGGTCGCCGCATCGCCGGTGCCACACGCAGAGATCCTCGAATTCGTGAAGCCGGCCCTGGCCAAGGAAGGCGTGGACCTGAACGTCAAGGTCTTCACCGACTATGTACAGCCGAACGTACAAGTGGCTGAAAAGCGCCTGGATGCCAACTTCTTCCAGCACCAGCCGTACCTGGACGAGTTCAACAAGGCCAAGGGCACTCACCTGGTGAGCGTCGGCGCGGTGCACCTGGAACCCCTGGGCGCCTACTCCAGCAAGTACAAAAAGCTGGAAGACCTGCCGGACGGTGCCAACGTGGTAATCCCGAACGACGCCACCAACGGCGGCCGCGCACTGTTGCTGCTGGCCAAGCACAACCTGATCACCCTGAAGGACCCGGCCAACATCCTGTCGACCATCAAGGACATCACCGCCAACCCCAAGCACCTGAAATTCCGCGAACTGGAAGCCGCCACCTTGCCGCGCGTGCTGACCCAGGTCGACCTGGCGCTGATCAACACCAACTACGCCCTGGAAGCCAAGCTGGACCCTTCCAAGGATGCGCTGGTGATCGAAGGCAACGACTCGCCTTACGTGAACATCCTGGTGACCCGTGAAGACAACAAGGACTCGGATGCGGTGAAGAAGCTGGTGGCAGCCCTGCACACGCCTGAAGTGAAAGCGTTCATTCTGGAGAAGTACAAGGGCGCGATTCTGCCGGCGTTCTGATCCAACCTAGTGATCGTTCCCACGCTCCGCGTGGGAAAGCAGCCCGGGACGCTCTGCGTCCCGCTTCATTTGCGCTGTAGCAAAACCGGCAACTGCGCCACCAACTTCTGGTTGTTCAACGGCGCGCGAATAAACCCACGCTGCGTTCCATCCGGCCCGATCAGCGCCAGGTTGCCGCTGTGGTCGACGGTGTAGTTTGGCTTGCTGGTATCAGCCGGAATGAACGGAATGCTCACGGCATTCGAGACCTTCTGCACCTCCTCGACATTTGCGCCGGTCAAACCTTGGAACTGCGGGTCGAAATAGCCCAGGTACTGTTTGAGCTGGGTCGGCGTATCGCGGTTCGGATCGACACTGACCAGGATCACCTGCAGCTTGTCCAGCGCCTCCTTGGGCAGTTCGCTCTTGATCTGACGCAGCTGCGCAAGCGTCGTCGGGCAGATGTCCGGGCAGAAGGTGTAGCCGAAGAACAGCAGGCTCCACTTGCCTTTCAATTCGTTGACCAGCACGGGCTGGCCGTCCTGATTGGTCATGGTCACCGGCGGCAACTGGCGACTCTGGGGCAGCAAGATGATGCCGGCGTCGATCAGCGCGGTAGGATCACCCTGACCCTTGCCCGAAAGCACTTTATTGACGGTCAGGCCCATGATCAACGCGACGATGGCCACCAGGATAAACACGGTTTTTTGAGTTCGGGTCATAGGTTCAACAGTAAGTAGTGGTCTACGAGCAGGGCGATAAACAGCAAAAACAGGTACCCGATAGAGTACTTGAAGGTGCTGATCGCCGCGTGCGGCTTGCTGCCACGGTACAGCACCCAGGCCCATTGCAGAAAGCGCCCGCCCAATACCAGCGCACAGGCCAGGTACAGCAGGCCGCTCATGTGAATCACAAACGGCATCAAGCTCACCGCCAGCAAGGCAAAGGTATAGAGCAAGATATGCACCTTGGTGTAATGCTCGCCGTGGGTAACCGGCAGCATCGGGATATCGGCCTTGGCGTATTCCTCCTTGCGGTGAATGGCCAGGGCCCAGAAGTGTGGCGGGGTCCAGGCGAAGATAATCAACACCAGCAACAGCGGTTCGGCGCTGACGTGCCCGGTGACGGCAACCCAGCCCAGCAGCGGCGGAGCTGCACCGGCCAGGCCGCCGATAACAATGTTTTGCGGGGTCGCACGCTTGAGAAAACCGGTGTAGATCACCGCGTAACCGAGCAACGAGGCCAACGTCAGCCACGCCGCCAGTGGGTTGGTAAACACCAGCAACAGAACCAGGCCAGCAACCGCCAGAAACAATGCAAAGGCCAACGCGGCCACTGGAGAGACCCGCCCCTCGGCTAATGGCCTTTTGTGGGTGCGCGCCATCACCGCATCGATCCGTCGATCAACCACATGGTTGACCGCCGCCGCGCCACCGGCACACAGGGCAATGCCCAGGTTACCGAACACCAGCACCGTCCATGGCACACCCGCCCGGGTGGCGAGGAACATGCCCACCAGAGACGTGATGAGCATCAGCACCACTACCTTAGGCTTGGTCAGCTCCAGGTAGTCACGCCAGATCGCCTGATCGTGACGTGCGCCGATCAAGGCCGCCATGGCATTTCTCCCTTGAGCGTAATGAGGCCCGCCACCTGTTTGCGCGCAATGAAGCGCCAACCGAACGGCAACTGATTGCGCACCTGGACCAGGCTGGTACGCGCGTGGTAATTGACCAGCACCAGCGTCAGCAACAACGCCGCGCCCCCTGCGTTATGCGCGACGGCCACCGGCAACGGCAGATGGAAATACACATTGCTCAGGCCCAGGCCGATTTGCGCCGCCAGGGCGATCAGCAGCAAGCCCGCCAGCCGGGTCATACCCACGGCGCGCAACTGCCAGACCAGGCCGAATAACACCACCGCGACGATAACCGCGCCGATACGGTGGGTCAGGTGGATGGCCGTGCGCGCATCGCTATCAAGCTGCCCGCCCAGGTAGTTGGGACCGATGTGCTGGGCCAGGTGAAAACCATTGGCAAAGTCCGCCGCCGGCCACCACTGGCCGTGGCACGTCGGCAGGTCGATACAGGCCACCGCCGCATAGTTGGAACTGACCCAGCCGCCCAGCGCAATCTGCCCTATCACCAGCACCAACCCTGCCGTTGCCCAATATTGCAGGCGCTTGGGCACGATCAACGCGGGCAACACGCCGGACAAGCGCAGGGTCAGCAGGAACAGCAGGCTCAGGGTCGCAAAGCCGCCCAGCAGATGGCCGGTGACCACCTGCGGCCACAGCTTCAATGTCACTGTCCACATACCGAATGCCGCTTGGGCGAACACCACCGTCAGCAAGAACAGCGGCAATTTTACCGGCTGGCCGGGGTCACGCCGATGGCTCCACGAACGCGCCGCCAACAGCACGATCAGTACGCCCAAGGTGCCGGCAAAGTAGCGATGAGTCATTTCGGCCCAGCCTTTGTCCGCCTCCACCGGCGAGTCGGGAAAATGCAGCTCGGCATGGGCCAACTGGGCTTCGGTCTTGGGCACGCTGATAAAGCCGTAGCAACCGGGCCAGTCCGGGCAACCCAGGCCGGCGTGGGTCAGGCGGGTGTAGGCACCCAACAGCACGACCAGCAGCGCCAGCAAGGTGGCAAACAACGCGAGGCGAAATCCAGGTTTGGCCATGACGATGCCCTTATCCGATGTTCGACAGTTTCAGCAGCAGGCGCAGGTCGTTGAGCAGGTCCTTGCCCTTGACCTTGGCGTCGTAGCGCAACACCAGGTTGCCGTGAGGATCGACGATCCACAGTTGCGCCTCACCCGGTGCGGCAGCGTCTTTGGTGAAGGTCGACAGGTCCAGCGCGTAGCGCTGCAGTTGCGGGTACTCGGCCTTGAGCCTGGCCTCGTACTCAGCGCTCACCGGCTGGGCACTGGCCAGTGCGTGGCTGGCCCGGGAAGCATCGCGGCCCAGGCTGATTTGCAGCTGGCGCGCCAGGTACACCAGTTGCCGGCAATCGTCGGCGCAGGGGGTGGGCGCGGTGACCAGCAGTTGCCAGCGCTCTTCGTCCGCCTGCACGCCGATGTCGGCGCGGGTCTGGCCGTTGCCGATCATTTCACCGTGGTAGCTGCGACTGTCCGGCACCCAGAACTGCAACTTGTACATGAAGGTAGCCAGCACCATTGGCCCGATGACCATCATCAGGATCAAAATCAGCTGCCAGCGGCCTTTGCGCCGGGCAGGGGCCTCAGACATGCTGGGTGGATTCATGGCCGCTCCCATGGGACTTCTCCTTCTTGTTGTGCCATCCGAGGTAGAGGTAAAGCGCCAGCAACGCCAGTGCCATGGCGAACCACTGCACGGCATATCCCAAGTGTTTTTCCGGGCCCATGGCGACCACTGCCCAGGTGGTGTCGTACGTACCAGGGCCGGGCTCGGCGCGCAGCTCGTAGGCGAACCCGCTACGGCCCAACTCGGCCCACAACGCTGCGGGGTGCAGGGCGGTGAGCAGGCGCGGCCATTGCCGAGTTGCCGGGTCGGCCTGCAACTGGAAGGTTTCGCCAGGGGCGACGTACACCCAGGCGTCCAGATTCACAGGGTGTTCAGGTGTCGTGAAGACCGGCGGCGTGCGTCGGTCCGGCCAGGGCAGCCAACCACGATTGAGCAGCAACCACAGGCCGCTGGCCTGGTCGTGAAACGGCTGCAGCAGTTCCACCCCCGCACGGCCGTCACGCATGCGGTTGTCGAGCAGCACGCTATGTTCGCCGTCGAACTGACCACGCAAGCGCACGCGGTGGAAGGCGGGATCGGCCATGTCACCGAGTTGCGCGCCGCTGATCGGGTCGGCCACACGCCACTCGGCATACCGGTCCACCAGCAGCTGTTTTTCATGTCCGCGAGCCAACTGCCAGAACCCCAGGCCCACCATCAACGGCAGCAACACCAGCACCACCAACGTGGGAGCGATACCGGGGCGAAAGCGCGCGATGGCACTGGCTATACTGGTTTTCATCGCCCCTCCCTATAAACGCCCTGGAGCCAGACCATGCTCAAAGCCGCCATTGCCCTGATGCTGATAGCGACTGTCGTGAGCCTATTCAGTGGCTTGTTCTTTCTGGTCAAGGACGAGGGCCACTCCAACCGCCTCGTCACTGCCCTGACCGTGCGTGTCGTCCTGGCCGCAATCACCGTGGGCTTGATCGCCTGGGGCTTTTTCAGCGGCCAGCTGGTTTCTCATGCACCGTGGTAAGGCACCTCACAGCACATAAACGAAGAAAAAAAGGCCGATCCACACCACATCCACGAAATGCCAATACCAACTGGCCGCCTCGAAGCCGAACTGGTGCTCAGCATTGAAATGCCCACGCAAGATGCGCATCAGCATCACAAACAGAATCAGCGTGCCGATGGTCACGTGAGCGCCATGAAAGCCTGTGAGCATGAAGAAAGTTGCTCCATACACCCCCGAACCCAGGGTCAGGCCCAGCTCCTTATAGGCATGCATGTACTCCTCGGCCTGGAAGCCCAGGAACGCCCAACCCAGTAGCACGGTGAGCGCCAGCCACAATTTCAGCGCACCACGATGACCTTTACGCAACGCGTGATGGGCAATGGTGATGGTCACGCTGGAGCTGACCAGCAAGATCGTGTTCACCAGCGGCAAGCCCCACGGACTGATGGTGCCTTCCGGCGGCGGGAAGAGTTTCGGGTCCGGGTTGTTGAGCAGCGGCCAGGTGAATTCGAAATTCGGCCACAACATGTGCGCGATGCCTTTATGACCTTCACCGCCCAGCCATGGGCCGGACATGTGGCGTACATAAAACAGCGCACCGAAGAACGCGATGAAGAACATCACCTCGGAGAAGATAAACCAGGTCATACCCCAGCGAAACGAACGGTCCATCTGCGGGCTGTACAAACCGGCGCGACTTTCCTTGATCACCGCGCCGAACCAGCCGAACAGCATGTAGGCCAGCAGCAGGCCACCGACGAAAAAGATCCACGGCCCGTGGGATTCCGGGCGCGCCGCCTTCAGGTCGTTGAACCACACGCCCAGGCCGTACACCGTGGTCAACATGCCAAACGTGGCAATTATGGGCCATTTGCTTTGCGCTGGTACGTAGTACGTATCATGAGACGACATGTATTCGCTCTCCTGATTGAGGGGGCAAACAGTAGCTAGCCGCCGCTGCGGACGGCCACCGGCGGCTGGCGCGCAGTGATGTCAAACAGCGTGTACGCCAGGGTCAGATGCTTTACATCCTTGGGCATCGCCCGGTCGACGATGAAGCGCACCGGCATCTCGATACGCTCACCTGGCTGGAGCACCTGCTGGGTAAAGCAAAAGCATTCGGTCTTATGGAAATACATCGCCGCTTCGGCCGGCGAAATGCTCGGCACCGCCTGGGCCGTCATGGCTTTGTCGGTGGGGTTGTAGGCCACGAACAGCATCTCGGTGACCGCTCCAGGGTTGACCACCACCTCGTCAGCCTTGGAGTGAAACTCCCAGACCATATCGATCGCGTTGGTGGACAAGAACTGCACGCGCACTTGGCGCGTCGGATCGACCACCTGCTCGCCCTCGTACTGCCCGGCGGTCTTGCCGTTGATGCCGAACGCCTTGCACATCACGTCGTAGATCGGCACCAGGGCGAAGCCGAAAGCGAACATAGCCACCACCAGGATCAGCAGTCGCGTGACGAGGCGCTTGATCGGTACTGACTCAAGCATGGCGCACACCCAATGTGGGAGACGAGTTGCTCCCGATAGCGGTATCACTGCAAATAATAGTGTCGACTGGCACACCGCTATCGGGAGCAAGCCCCCTCCCACAGGGAGCTGGGTCGCAACACAGACGGGTGTTCATTTGACCTCCGGCGGCGTGGTGAAGGTGTGGTACGGCGCGGGTGAGGGGATACTCCATTCCAGGCCCTCGGCGCCTTCCCACGGCTTGGCCGGGGCCGGTGGACCGCCGCGGATGCACTTGATCACGATGAACAGAAAGAAGATCTGCGTGGCGCCGAACATGAATGCACCGATGGACGACACCATGTTGAAATCGGCGAACTGCAGGTTGTAGTCCGGCACCCGGCGCGGCATGCCGGCCAGCCCGACGAAGTGCATCGGGAAAAACGCCATGTTCATGCCCACGAAGGACAGCCAGAAGTGCAGCTTGCCCAGGGTTTCGTCATACATGTGGCCGGTCCATTTCGGCAGCCAGTAATAGGCCGAGGCGAAGATGCCGAAGATCGCGCCAGGCACCAGTACGTAATGGAAGTGCGCCACCACAAAGTAGGTGTCGTGGTACTGGAAATCCGCCGGAGCGATTGCCAGCATCAGCCCGGAGAAACCGCCGATGGTGAATAGAATCACGAAGGCCACGGCGAACAGCATCGGCGTCTCGAAGGTCAGCGAGCCTTGCCACATGGTGCTGACCCAGTTGAACACCTTCACCCCCGTCGGCACGGCGATCAGCAGCGTGGCGTACATGAAGAACAACTCGCCCACCAACGGAATGCCGACCACGAACATGTGGTGCGCCCACACGATGAATGACAGGAACGCAATGCTCGCCGTGGCGTACACCATCGAGGTGTAGCCGAACAGCGGCTTGCGCGAGAAGGTCGGGATGATCGAGCTGACGGCGCCAAAGGCCGGCAGGATCATGATGTACACCTCGGGGTGGCCGAAGAACCAGAACACATGCTGGAACAGCACCGGATCACCACCGCCGGCCGCGCTGAAGAAGCTGGTGCCGAAGTGGATGTCCATCAGCATCATGGTCACGCAACCGGCCAGTACCGGCATCACCGCGATCAACAGGAACGCCGTGATCAGCCAGGTCCACACGAACAGCGGCATCTTCATCAGCGTCATGCCTGGCGCGCGCAGGTTGAGGATGGTGGCGACCACGTTGATCGCGCCCATGATCGAACTGACGCCCATCAGGTGGATGGCAAAAATGAAGAACGTCACGCTTTCCGGCGCGTAGGTGGTGGAGAGCGGGGCGTAGAAGGTCCAGCCGAAGTTCGGCCCGCCGCCCGGGGTGAACAGCGTCGAGACCAGCAGCAGGAACGCCGCCGGCAGCAACCAGAAGCTGAAGTTGTTCATGCGCGGCAAGGCCATGTCCGGCGCGCCGATCATCAGCGGGATCATCCAGTTGGCCAGGCCGACGAAGGCCGGCATCACCGCGCCGAACACCATGATCAAGCCATGCATGGTGGTCATCTGATTGAAGAACGCCGGTTGCACAATCTGCAGGCCCGGCTGGAACAACTCGGCACGGATCACCATGGCGAACGAGCCGCCGAGCAGGAACATGGTGAAGGCGAACCACAGGTACAAGGTGCCGATGTCTTTGTGGTTGGTGGTCAGCACCCAGCGCATCAGGCCCTTGGCGGGGCCATGGGCATGGTCGGTATGACCATGGTCGATCACAGTGCTCATGGCCGTTCTCCTGCACGCGAGTGGGCGGATGGGTTCAAGGCATACGCAGTGAAGGCAGTCATTGGCTTTGCGCCTGTTTCAGAGCCAGCACATCTTTGGGCGTGACCATGTCGCCTTTGTTATTGCCCCAGGCGTTGCGTTCGTAGGTCACCACGGCGGCGATATCCACTTCCGACAGCTGCTTGCCAAACGCAGCCATGGCGGTACCGGGCTTGCCGAAGTAGACGCGGTGCAGGTGGTCTTCCTTCGGCCCGGTGGCGATCGGCGAGCCTTTGAGTGCCGGGAACATCGGCGGCAAGCCCTGGCCTTCGGCCTGGTGACAGGCTACGCAAGTGGTGTGGTAGATCTTGTCGCCACGGGCCACCAGTTCGTCGAGCGTCCACTCTTTGGAGGTCAGTTCCTGCAGTTTGGCCGCTTCTGCTTTGCGTTCGCCAAGCCAGGTGTCGTAGTCGGCCTTGGATTTGACATCGACCACGATCGGCATGAAGCCGTGGTCCTTACCGCACAGCTCGGCGCACTGGCCACGGTAGATGCCGGGCTTCTCGATACGGGTCCAGGCCTCATTGACGAAGCCGGGGATGGCATCGCGCTTGACCGCAAAGGCCGGCACCCACCAAGAGTGGATCACGTCGGCAGCCGTCACCAGAAAGCGCACCTTGGCCCCCACTGGCAGCACCAGCGGCTGATCGACTTCCAACAGGTAATGCTCGCCCTTGGTGGCCTGGTTATGAATCTGCTCGGCGGGCGTGGCCAGGTTGCTGAAGAATTCCACATCCTGGCCCAGGTATTTGTAGTGCCACTTCCACTGATAGCCGGTGACCTGGATATCGATATCCGACTCACTGCTGTCATAGATGTTGATCAGGGTCTTGGTCGCCGGAATGGCCATGGCCACCAGGATCAGAAAGGGCACCACGGTCCAGAGAATCTCCACGGTCGTACTCTCGTGGAACTTCGCCGCCACTTGGCCGGTAGAGCGACGGTGCAGGATCATCGACCAGAACATCGCGCCAAACACGACGATGCCGATCACCACACAAATCCAGAAAATGGTCATGTGCAGGTCGAACACGGCGTGACTGACTTCAGTCGCCCCTGGCGCCATATTCGTTGTCCAGGCGGCGTGCGCCTGGCCGAATACCGACCACAACAGGAGGCCCATCCAAACATGTGGATGTCGCGTCATTGCGGGTTCCCCTTTATGTTTCTTGTTATCCCGCCGGTTTGCACCTGCGGCGAAGGGAGCGGCTTCCATACTGCTTACAACCGCCAAGCCTTGCCTGCTTCATGCAGTTGGGCGTCATCAGCTAATTGCGTACAAATCCGAGTATAGACAGCACCTGCAACCCCGCAATGTGTAGGGGCAAATCAACAAAAATCGACGGGCGGAGCTAATAAAACAGGGGGCGCAAACGTTTATCCGACGCGAAATGGCAATTCGATATAACCGCTGTGCATAACCATGAAATAATTATGACAAATGCATCTTAGGTGCTCGTATAAACGAGCTACCTTATCCTCTCCCTTTTCCTACGCCTGTTTCACTGGAGTTTTCATGAACACCGCCGCATTGCGCGAGCAGATTTCCCGTGCCCATCAACACGAAGCCACTACGGGCCAGCTTGCCCAGCAGCTGGAAAAACAATTGCCGCACCTGCATTCGGCCATCGCCCTGACTGACGGCGATCGCAACATTGTCATGACTCGCTTCGTGACGGCCTACATCGACCTCGTTCCCGATTTGCTGGAAGCCGCCAATGACGTGGCTCGCGAAGCCGGCATTGAAAGCCAGATCAAGCCGGTACTGAAGATCGCCGAGCACTTCTTCCTGCAGCCCCCTGCAATACTGGCAGGGCACGAGGGCCTCGACGGCCTGCTGGATGAAGCCTACCTGGCCCATCGCCTGGTGGAGGAGGTCAACGATCTGTATATCAAGCACTTCGGCCAACCGCTGATTCCAACCGATACCACCGTGGCCAATTTGATTGCTCACCAATTGATCGGCGAGCAATTCGCCAATCAGCTGGATGAGGCGGTGCATCTGGCGGTGGATGAAATGCTCAACGAAGAGAACTTTGCGCTGGAGTCGGTAGAGGCCTATCGCGAGACACTCAAGAGCCCGGATACGGAAGCGGCGTGGAAACGCTGGCCGTGCCTTTCGCGGCAGCTGGGGGTGGAGTTATCGCTGGATCAGCCTGCCTGAATTTTCCGGCCTGCAAAGATCAAGTGTGGGAGGGGGCTGGCCCCCGCCCACAGTTTCCGGCTGAATCAGGTAGTAGAAGGCGCCGACCCGATCCCCACGGTGGTACGCACCCTACCTTCCAAACGTCGTTTCAACCCACGCGCCTCGATCACCAGCGTCGACCCCTTGGCCGCATTCGCCCGGCCCCATTCCTCCAGCAACTCCAGGCAGGAATGGTCGATATAACTCAGGTTGTTCAGCGGCACATGCACGGTAGTCCCCGCCGGCACTGTCGACAGCACCTGGGTCAGTACCGGCACCTTCAAGAAGGTCGCCGCACCCGTCAGGCGCAACTCCATCTCGCCCTCTTGCGGCAGGTCGATCAGGCTCACCTTCAAGCGTGACGCCTTGAACGCCAGCTTCACCAACGTGAGCCCGAAGCCCACCAGCACGCCCGTCAGCAGATCGGTGAAGATGATCGCCAACGCCGTCGCGGCATAGGTGAACATCGGCATGCGCCCATAGCGTCCCAGCGCCTTGAACGCCTTGATGTCCACCAGTTTGATCCCGGTATACACCAACACACCCGCCAGACTCGCCACCGGAATACTTTGCAGTACGCTCGACAGCAGCAAGACGAAAGCCAACAGCCACAAACCGTGGAACATGGCCGACATGCGGGTGGTGGCGCCGGCTTGCACGTTGGCCGAACTGCGTACGATCACACCCGTCATCGGCAACGCGCCGACCAGGCCACACAGCATGTTGCCCACGCCTTGAGCCGACAACTCCTTATCGAAATCGGAGCGCTGGCCGCTGTGCATCCGATCGACCGCCGCTGCAGAGAGCAAGGTCTCTGCGCTGGCAATAAACGCCACAGCAAACGCGGCGATCAACAACTGTGGATCGGCCAGGTTCAGCAGATCGCTGGGACGCAGCCAGTCGATGGCATCGGCAAGGTTTTCCGGCACTTGCACGCGCTTGACCTGCAAGGCCAGCACCAGGCTGACAACGGTCGTCAGCCCCACACCCAATAGGGCGCCGGGAACGAAACGCAGGCTTTGCGGGCGCAATTTATCCCACCCATACATCACCAACATCGTCGACAAGCCGAGCAGGCCGGCCTGCCAACCAAGGCCACCGCCAAGGGTCGGCATCGCCTCGCCCAGCGCAGCCGGAAAGCCCGCCAGGTTCGCCAGCCCCGAGGGCTGGGGCGCGCCGTCGAGCATCACGTGAATCTGCGACAGCACGATCAGTACGCCGATCCCCGCCAACATGCCGTACACCACCGCCGGCGCCGTCACGCGGAACCAGCAACCCAGGCGCAAGCGGCCCGCCACCAGTTGCAGAAACCCCGCCAGCAGCAAGATCGGCCCCAGCATCAACATGCCGTGCTGGCGTACCAGTTCAAACACCAACACCGCCAACCCCGCCGCCGGGCCACTGACCTGTAACGGCGAACCCGCCAACCAACCGACCACCAGGCCACCGATAATCCCGGTGATCAGACCCTTGGCCGGCGGCATGCCGGAAGCGATCGCAATGCCCATGCACAAGGGCAGGGCAACCAGAAACACAACCACGGAAGCCAGCAGCTCCCGTGGCAGTACAGCTTTCAATTGAGCAGCACGCATGATGACTCTCCCGAGGCATTCGCCGGGCGCGGCAAAGCCTGGCTGCATCCATGGCAGCCACCGCTCTACCCGGCAGGGAAGTGTTTTAGAAGCGCGCTTTAGGCGTCGCGGAAGGAATCGGCTCGGTGCCGTTCAACGGTCGAAATGCCGCTGTTTCCGCATCGTAGGCCCGGATTTCGCTGGTCTCGATGTTGTAGATCCAGCCATGGATGAACAAGTGACCATTGGCCATGCGCGAAGCCACGGACGGGTGGGTGCGCAAATGTTGCAGTTGGGCGATGACGTTTTCTTCGGTCACCAACTTCATGCTCTCGCCTTCAGTGGCGCAGTCGCAGTTGTCATGGACCATGGTCTTGGCGACCTCGGCATGACGCAACCAGGCTTTGACCGTCGGCATCTTTTCCAGCGTGTGCGGGTTGAGTACCGCACGCATGGCTCCGCAATCGGAATGCCCGCACACAATGATGTGCTGCACACCCAGGGCGAGTACCGCGTACTCGATGGCGGTGGAAACACCCCCGTTCATCTGGCCGTAGGGCGGCACCACGTTGCCGACGTTACGGGTCACGAACAGGTCGCCAGGGGAGCTCTGGGTGATCAGTTCGGGCACGATGCGCGAGTCGGCACAGGTAATGAACATCGCCCGTGGGCTCTGGGCCGTGGCGAGTTTCTTGAAAAGCTCTTCCTGCTGCGGGAAGACGTCGTGATGGAAATGCAAAAAGCCGTCAACGATATGCTTTAGCGCTGCATCGGCGGATTCCGCCACCTGAGGGGCTGAAGCCGACGCAGCCAACGGCTGTTTATCCTTGTCACTCATGATTCATCCTCTTGATTAATGCAGGGGGAGTATTCAGGTCAGATCGACGCCAGCCAGTAAAATTCCTACAGCGGCGACGCAGACTTATCAGTCACTCGCGGAACAAGGTAACCATCGAAACTTAACTCAAACTGAATGAACCGCTCTAGATCGCGGGTTTCAGTGATATCAAAACGCGACTATTCCTACAGAAACAGTGCGACATTCCTAGGCAGTTTACAGCAATGCCATTTGTCTGCCCGGTGGGCAGAACGCTGTGCAGTCCAGGTTGAAGCCTTCCCGACGGTTCAGCCCCAGCCGCTTGATCGCCTTGCTGAAGCGCTGCGCCAGCAAATCGGCAAACGGGCCTTCGCCGCGCATGCGCACGCCGAAACGGCTGTCGTACACCTCGCCACCCCGCACCTGGCGCACCAGGCTCATCACATGGGCCGCACGCTGCGGGTAATGCGCCGCCAGCCACTCTTCGAACAGCGGCGCCACTTCCAGCGGCAGGCGCAGCATCATGTACGCCGCGCTTTGCGCGCCGGCCGCGTGAGCTTCAGTGAGCAGGCTTTCGAGTTCGCTGTCGTTGATCATGGGAATCATCGGCGAACACAGCACCCCAACCGGGATGCCCGCCTCACGCATCACCCGAATCGCCCGCAACCGCGCCTTGGGCGCCGCCGTACGCGGCTCCAGGATGCGCTTGAGTTCGTCGTCCAGGCTGGTGAGGCTGATCATCACCGCCACCAGGCGCTGGCGGGCCAGCTCGGCCAGCAGGTCAAGGTCGCGCAATATCAGCGAGCCTTTGGTGATGATCGTCACCGGGTGCCGGTAGCGCAGGAGGACTTCGAGAGTTTGCCGGGTGATCTTGTACTCACGCTCGACAGGCTGGTACGGGTCGGTGTTGGAGCCAAGGTTGATCGGCGCGCAGACATAGCCGGGCTTGGACAACTGTTGCTCCAGCACATCGGCGGCATTGGTCTTGGCGATCAGCCGGGTTTCGAAATCCAGCCCTGGCGACATGTCCCAATAGGCATGACTGGGCCGTGCATAGCAGTAGATACAGCCATGCTCGCAGCCGCGATAGGGGTTGATCGAACGATCAAACGGCAAATCCGGCGAGTTGTTGCGGGTGATGATGGACTTGGCCGTTTCGATACGCACTTCGGTGCCTTGGGTCGGCGGGACCTCCTGAAACCAGCCGTCGTCCTCGGCCACGCTGACGGTAGGCGCAAAGCGGTTGTGCAGGTTGGTGGCCGTGCCCCGGCCACGGGGCGGCAGCGCAGTAGACATGAAAACGCCTCGATACTGTTTTTATATACAGTATCGAGGCGCAAGGTTTCTGACCAGTGCCGTTTGGCGGCCAGTGCGGATCAGTGCTTGTTCGTCACTTGCCCAAGGTCATCGCCGGAGGTGGTGCGCATATCACTCTTGCGCAGGTCTGCCACATCGCTGGCCTTCACGGGGGCCCCCTTGTTACCCCAGCTGCCGCGAACGAAACTGACCACATCCGCCACTTCCTGGTCCGACAGACGCCAGGCGAACGCGGGCATGGTGAAGGTCGACGGTGCGGTGTGGGTCGCCGGCAAGGTGCCGCCATTCAACACGATGTTGATCAACGACGTGGCATCCGTCGTCTGCAGTACCGGGTTACCCGTCAACGCCGGGAACACCCGCGTATAACCATGGCCGTCCGTGCGATGGCAGGCCGCGCAATTGTCGATGTAGACCGACGCGCCCGGCTTGCTGTCATCACCTTTCCACAATGCCTCAGCCACCTGTTTGTCGTACTGGTGCGGCTGATCCTGCGGATCGACCGCCGGCAGGCTCTTGAGGTAACGGGCGATCGCCGTCAGGTCATCTTCCGACATGTACTGCATGCTGTGGACGACAACGTCGCTCATGCCACCAAACACAGCGCTGCGATCACTGCGGCCGGTCTTGAGGAATTGCACCAGCTGCGTTTCGCTCCAACTGCCAAGGCCGTCCTTGTGGTCGCCACGCAGGCTTTTCGCGATCCAGCCTTCCAGTGGCGCACTGCCGGACAGGAACGAGTTGCCTTCAGTGGCACTCAAGGCTTTTTCCTGCATGGTCAAGGCTCGCGGTGTATGGCAAGCGCCGCAATGGCCCAGGCCTTCTACCAGGTAAGCGCCACGGCTGATCACCGGGTCGGCCGCAGCCTGGGCCGGTTGCGCCTGTACAGCCGGGGCAAACATCCAGCGCCACGCCGCCAAGGGCCAGCGCATGCTCAAGGGCCAGGGAATCTCGCTGTCCTTGTTCACTTGGGCGACCGGCTCGACACCCTTCATGAAATACGCGTACAACGCCTGCATGTCGCTGTCGCTGACGCGTGCATAAGACGGGTAGGGCATCGCCGGGTAAAGCGTACTACCGTTCTTGGCGACGCCATGACGCACGGCCTTGTCGAAGTCTTCGAAGCTATAGTCGCCCAGGCCCGTCTTGTCCGGCGTGATGTTGGTGGAATAGATCACGCCGATCGGGGTTTCCATCGGCAGGCCACCGGCAAAGGGTTTGCCGCCCTTGGCGGTGTGACAGGCCACGCAGTCGCCGGCGCGGGCCAGGTATTCGCCCTGTTTGATCAAATCGGTTTCAGCCGCATTGACCGAGCAACTGCTGAATAACCCCAGTGAGGCCGCCAGAGAGGCGATAACGAATGCTTTCATGCTCATCGCTCCTTATGCCTGTACCAGCGGGCCGGGGTTTTTCAGGTACTGCTCGCGGATCGCCCGCGCCGACCAATAGGTCAACGCCGCCACCAGGCCGGTAGGGTTGTAGCCCAAGCCTTGTGGGAACGCGGAAGCCCCCGGAACAAACACGTTGTGCACATCCCAACTCTGCAGATAGCGATTCAACGCACTGGTCTTCGGGTTGGTGCCCATGATCGCGCCGCCGTTGAGGTGGGTGGTCTGGTAGGACGCCGTGTTGAAGTGCTCCCCGACCTTTTTACCGAGTATGGCAATGGCTTTGGGGTTCATCGCTTCGGCGACCTTGCCCATTTTCTCGATCATGAATCGGTTCATCTTGATGTCGTTTTCCTGCCAGTCGAACGTCATCCGCAGCAGCGGTTGGCCGTACGCATCGCGGTACACCGGGTCCAGGTCCAGGTAGTTACCCCGGTAGGATTGATGAGCGCCGTGGGCATCCATAGATACCTGGTGGGTGTAGTAATCCGCAGTAGCGCGTTTCCAGGCACTGCCCCAGGCCGGGGTGCCCGGTGGGTTGGAGGTACCGGCAATCGGCCGGCTACCCGCCTGGTTGACCCACATCGGCGAGCCGCCCACAAAGCCGTGCGGCCCATGGTCGAAGTTGTCCGCGTTGAAGTCATCGATGGCCACGCCATTGCCGCCCGCACCGATGAAGTTGTTTGTGTGAGTGTCCTTGTCGAAGAAGGCTTTGATGGTGCCCATGTTCTGGTAGGCGAAGTTCCTGCCCACCACGCCCTCATTGGTAATCGGGTCGTAGGGTTTGCCGATGCCCGACAGCAGCATCAAGCGCACGTTATGGAACTGGAAGGCACCGAGGATCACCAGATCCGCCGGCTGCTCGCACTCCCGGCCTTGAGCGTCGATGTAGCTCACGCCGGTGGCTTTTTTCCCGGTGCTGTCGAGGTTGACCTTGAGCACGTGGGAATTGGGCCGCAGCTCGAAATTCGGCACTTGGCGCAGAGCCGGCAGAATGTTTACGTTCGGCGAGGCCTTGGAGTACATGTAGCACACGTAACCGCTGCAGAAACCGCAGAAGTTGCACGGCCCCATCTGCGCGCCGTAGGGGTTGGTGTACGGCCCCGACGTATTGGCCGATGGCAGGTTGTAAGGCTTGTAACCGACCTCGGTAGCGGCTTTCTGAAACAGCTGAGCGGAAACGGTATTTTTTTGCGCCTCCAACGGGAACGGGTTGGAGCGGTCCGGCGCATACGGGTTGCCGCCACGGCCTTCACCCACCAACTGGCCTTTGACGGTCCAGGCCTGGCCGGAGGTGCCGAAGACTTTTTCCGCGTAGTCGAAAAACGGCTCCAGTTCTTCATAGCTGACGCCGAAGTCCTGGATGGTCATGTCTTTGGGAATGAAGTTCTTACCGTAGCGCTCTTCATAGTGGCTGCGCATGCGCAGCTCGATCGGGTCGACGCGAAAATGCACCCCCGACCAGTGCAAACCCGCGCCACCTACGCCATTGCCCGGCAGGAACGCACCCAGCTGACGGTTAGGCAGGGCGACATCATTCACACTGTGGCGAATGGTCACCGTCTCCTTGGAGATGTCCTGAAAGAGTTTTTTACGCACGCTGTAGGTCAGTTCGTCGATGACCTGGGGATAGTTGCCGTCCGGGTAAGTGTCCTGCATCGGGCCGCGCTCCAGCGCTACCACGTTGAGGCCGGCCTCCGTCAGCTCCTTGGCCATGATCGCGCCGGTCCAGCCAAAGCCTACGATCACCGCATCCACTTTCTTCATGATGGTCGCCACGTTTATGCCCTCTCGCCGCGGATGGAAACAGCCGGGAAGGGGTATTGCTCGTTGCGTTCCACCCAATCCATGAAATCGGCGCGGGCGCCGGGGAAGCCGATCATGGTCCAGCCGACCATGCCTTTGTTGCCCCCGTGGATCGGGTCGCAAAAGAAGCCTTCCTTGGTGTTTTGCAGCAGCAGGTTGAAGAACATCTTCGCCGGCACCGCTTCAAAATGTGCACTCACTTCACTGCCGCCCGCCTCAAGACGACGCAACATGTCATCCTGGGTAGCGCTGTCTTGCGCAGCAAAAACTTTACCGTTGAACGCTTTCGACCATGCATCCGTCGCGGCGATACCCAGGCGATAGATCTCCTTGGGCACCAATTTGCTCTGCCAGCCCATCTCGGGAGCTGCATCGGCATTGAACGGGCCTTGCATGAACCACAGCGCGCCACTGGCGTAAGGCGTGTTCATCTGACGGTCGATATATTCCGGCGCCCCCGCTTCCAATGCGCCAGGGCCCTGGGCATCGGCGGGAATCAGTCGGGCGACGGCAGCGTTGATAAACGCCCATTCTTCAGCGGTGAAATAACTCGGCTCGTAGGCTTTATCGCTCGCAGGCACCTTGGCCGGTGCCGCCTGGGCGGGCTCCGGCGTGGCCATCAGCATTGAGCCGCCAAGGCTGGTGCTGGCAACCGTGACCACCGGGATCAAGGTCAAGGATTTGCGCAAAAAGTCGCGCCGCGGGTTGTCTTGATCTTGATCAGACATGGGGGCACCTCATCATGGGGTCACGGGTTTGTCCGCCACTTCTGGGAGCAGCGTGAAGGCATGGATTCCCAGGCATGACACATCCTGGCAACCAATAGTTACAAATGATAGCAGCCTAAGGATTTGGAATAGTCAACTGAGCTGCAAAAAAACAACAGATCAGTACCGACTGTTCACAATTCTTTGACGAGCACCTCACGCCCTGTTGACCGCCTGTAGGCGAATCTGTGGCCCATCAGCCATTTCCCTATTCGGTTACAAAGCGCATGTTCAAGATTCGATTGCTGCCCGCCTTCGGCCTGGTGTTCATGGCACTGTTCGCAAGCGTTCACGCTCAAGCCGAGGACGCCCCATCGACGCGCTCGCCGGAATGGGCCCAGCCCGTGGGCGACCAATTCAACCTGCACCAGATGACGCCCACGCTCTATCGCAGCGCGTTGCCGGACAGCAGTGCAGTGCCGGTGCTGGAAAAACTCAAGATAGGCACGGTCATCAATTTCCTGCCGGAATCGGACGCCAGCTGGCTGAAATCGACGGATATCAAACAGGTTCAACTGACCTATCGCACCAACCATGTCGACGACACCGACGTGCTCGCGGCCCTGCGCGCCATTCAGCAGGCCCAGGCCAACGGCCCGGTGTTGATGCACTGCAAACACGGCTCTGACCGCACCGGCCTGATGGCAGCGATGTATCGCGTGGTCGTGCAGGGGTGGAGCAAGGAAGATGCGCTGAACGAAATGACCCTGGGCGGCTTCGGCACCAGCAATGGCTTCAAGGACGGCGTTCGCTACATGATGAAAGCCGATATCGACAAGTTGCGCACCGCCTTGGCCAATGGCGATTGCAGCACCAGCGCCTTCGCCCTGTGCTCGATGAAAAGCTGGATTACCACTTCGGCAAGCGACGAGAAAAAGCTGTGACTACACGCCATTGAGTCGCAAAAAAAAGCGGGGCATCCAGTGCCCTGATGCCTCTCAGTTAAGCGATAAAGCGGGCGATGGATAAATTGTGGGAGGGGGCTTGCTCCCGATGGACTGCGTAGCAGGCCCATTTTTGAGACCGCTGCGCGGCCTATCGGGAGCAAGCCCCCTCCCACAGGGACCGCGTTAATCCTTAACTGAGAGGCATCAGGGCACTGGATGCCCCGCTTTTTTTTAGTCTTTTTTCAGCTTCGGATTAGGAAAAAACTGTACCGCCTGCACCTTCGGGTCAGGCGCTTTCAACGCCGATGTATTGACCCGCGTGCCCAATTCCCTGGGCACCGACAGCCCTTGATCATTGAGCGTATCGGTATAGCCGCAGGCCACGCATTCACGATGTGGCACGCTGTCCTCGGTCCACATTTTCAACTTGTCCGGCTCGCTGCACGCCGGGCAGACCGCCCCGGCGATAAATTGCTTTTTGGTAATCACAGGCCCTTCACTCATGCTGCCGCGTCCTCACTCAGGCCGCTGTGGCGCAAGAGTGCGTCAATCGACGGCACGCGTCCGCGGAAATCGACGAACAGCACCATCGGTTTCTGGGAACCGCCACGGGCCAGGATCGCCTCACGGAAGGCACGGCCAGTCTCGGGATTGAGCACGCCGTCTTCTTCGAATTTGGAGAAGGCATCCGCCGACAGCACTTCGGCCCACTTGTAGCTGTAATAACCCGCCGCGTAACCACCCGCGAAGATATGCGCGAAGCTGTTGGGGAAGCGGTTGTAGGCCGGCGGGCGCATCACCGAAACCTCATCACGCACGCCCTCGAGCACCTGCGCGACCGTGCGGCCATCGCCGTGAGTGGCGTGCAGTTCGAAGTCAAACAGCGAGAATTCCAACTGGCGCACCATCATCAGGCCCGACTGGAAGTTCTTCGCCGCGAGCATTTTCTCCAGCAAGTCCTGCGGCAGCGGCTCACCGGTTTCATAGTGACCGGAGATCAACGCCAGGCCTTCCGGCTCCCAGCACCAGTTCTCCATGAACTGACTCGGCAACTCCACCGCGTCCCAGGCCACGCCGTTGATGCCGGACACGCCGGCGTGTTCAACGCGGGTCAGCAGGTGGTGCAGGCCGTGGCCGAACTCGTGGAACAAGGTGGTCACTTCGTCGTGGGTCAGCAGCGCAGGCTTGCCGCTGTCGGCCGGGGTGAAGTTGCACACCAGGTTAGCCACCGGGCTTTGCAGCACGCCATCGATCGTGCGGCGGCGGTCGCGGGCGCCGTCCATCCAGGCACCGCCACGCTTGTTGGCGCGGGCGTACAGGTCGAAGAAGAAACGGCCGACATGCTGGCCGTTTTCCTTGATTTCAAACAGACGCACGTCCGGATGCCAGGTATCGAAACCTTTTTGCTCGGCGATCTCGATGCCGTACAGACGCTGCACAATGGCGAACAACCCGCTCAACACTTTGTCGATCGGGAAGTAGGCGCGCAGGGCCTCCTGGGACACGCTGTAGCGCTGCTCACGAAGTTTTTCACCGTAGAAACCGCTGTCCCAGCTTTGCAGGTCGGCGCAGCCTTGTTCGGCAGCGTAAGCCTTGAGCTGTTGCAGGTCCTGGGCGGCAAACGGCTTGCTGCGCTTGGCCAGGTCACGCAAGAAACTCAGCACCTGGTCACTGGACTCGGCCATCTTGGTGGCCAGGCTCAGTTCCGAGAAAGAGGCGTAGCCCAGCAGTTGAGCAAGCTCCTGACGCAGGTCGAGGATCTGTTCCATCACCGGCCCGTTATCGTTCTGACCGGCATTCGGGCCTTGGTCCGACGCACGGGTGCAATAGGCCGCGTAGACTTCTTCGCGCAGGGCGCGGTCCTGGGCGTAGGTCATCACCGCGTAGTAACTCGGGAACTCCAGGGTGATCAGCCAACCGTCGAGCCCCTTGGCCTGGGCGGCAGCGGCCATTTGCGCCTTGGCCGAGTCGGTCAGGCCAGCCAGGCGGGCCTCATCGGTCACATGCTTGGTCCAGGCCTGGGTGGCGTCCAGCAACTGGTTGGAAAATTTGCTGCCCAGCTCCGACAGCTTGCTCTGCACTTCGGCGTAACGTTTTTGCTGCTCAGGCGGCAAATCGATACCCGACAGGCGGAAGTCACGCAGGGCATGTTCCAGGATAGTTTTTTGCGCCACATCGAAGCCGGCCGCTTCCGGGCTGTTGGCCAAGGCTTCGAAAGCCTGGAACAGTGCGCGGTTCTGGCCCATTTCAGTGGAGTAGGCGCTCAACGCGGGCAGACATGCCTCGTAGGCTTCGCGCAGTTCGGCGCTGTTGCACACGGCGTTGAGGTGGCTGACCGGGCTCCAGGCGGCGCCCAGGCGGTCGTTCAGTTCGTCCATCGCCAGGACCAGCCCGGCCCATGTCGGATTTTTACCCTGGCTTTGCAGGATGCCTTCGATGGCGACACGGTTGTCGGCGAGGATCTGTTCGATGGCCGGCTGGACGTGCTCGGCACGGATCGCCGAGAACGGCGGCAGGTCGTAGGACTGCAGAAGTGGGTTGTTCGCGCTCACGGTTGGCACCTTGGCTGAGGAAACGGATAAGACAAAGATGGGGCCATCTTAATTACAATCAATGCCCACCGCAGCTATCAGCAAAAGAGAGAGAGGCTATCGTGACCCTTCGCAGCTATCAGAACCACACGCCAACCCTGGGCGCCGGGGCGTTTGTCGATGTTTCGGCGGTGGTGATCGGCGATGTCGAAATTGGCGCCGACAGCTCGGTATGGCCATTGACCGTGATTCGCGGCGACATGCACCGTATCCGCATCGGTGCGCGCACCAGCGTGCAGGACGGCTGCGTGTTGCACATCACCCATGCCGGCCCCTTCAACCCGGACGGTTTTCCGCTGCTGATCGGCGATGACGTGACGGTCGCCCATAAAGTCATGCTGCACGGCTGCAGCGTAGGCAGCCGGGTGTTGATCGGCATGGGCAGCATCGTCATGGACGGCGCCGTGGTCGAAGATGACGTGATCATCGGTGCCGGCAGCCTGGTGCCGCCGGGCAAGAAACTCGACAGCGGCTTTCTGTACGTGGGCAGCCCGGTTAAACAGGTTCGCGCACTGACTGACAAGGAGCGCGCCTTTTTCACCTACAGCGCCGCGAACTACGTGAAGCTCAAAGACCTGCACCTGGCCGAAGGATTCGATCAATGACCTTGCATTACCCCACCGTACTGTTCGACCTGGATGGCACCCTCACCGACCCGCGCGAGGGCATCACCCGCTCGATCCAGTACGCCCTCGGCAAGCTCGGCATTGATGAGCCGGACCTGACCAAGCTGGAACACTTCATCGGCCCGCCGCTGCTGCAAGCGTTCATGCAGTACTACGGTTTTGATGAAGCCAAGGCGTGGGAAGCGGTGAACTTCTACCGCGAGCGCTTCAAGGTCACCGGGCTCTATGAGAACCGCGTGTTCGACGGCGTGATGCCCTTGCTCGAAGCGCTGAACGACCAAGGCCGCCAGCTATATGTGGCGACCTCCAAGCCATGGGTATTTGCCCGCGAGATCGCGCGGCATTTCGACTTTGCCCGGCACTTCAAGGTGATCTACGGCAGCGAGCTGGATGGTACGCGCACCAACAAGGTCGAGCTGATCGCTCACTTGATGCACGAAGAGCAGTTGGACCCGGCCACCACCTTGATGATTGGGGATCGCAAGCATGACCTGATCGGAGCACGAAGCAATGGGTTGGATTCGGCGGCGGTAGGGTATGGGTTTGGCAGTTTTGAAGAGCTGAATGCCGAGAAGCCGACTTGGCATTTTGAAACGCTGGATCAGATGCATCAGGCGTTTATGCGGCGCCCTTGAGGGCGCTATCGGGAGCAAGTCGAATCGTCGCACCGCCCCTCCCACAATTGCCCGGCGTCCACGGTCAAAATG
>NZ_JBNPJU010000075.1:0-72310 GCF_050312575.1 Pseudomonas sp. R11F
GCGGTGTGTCAGGCTCAGAACCGTGACTGACATACCGCCATCGGGAGCAAGCCCCCTCCCACAGTAACCGCGTTAAGCCTTAACTGACTGGCATTTGGGCTTACCCCGCTCGCTACATGGCGGCCACCAGGCTGCTGATGAACGCGGCGCTGTCGATGATGCCGTCATGGTCGGTATCGATCATCACCGAACGCTCGATGCGCCCCTGGCCGATCACCGTCGCCATGTTCTGCTCGATCAGGTCCTTGAAGCGCCCTGCCCGGCTCATGGACGCCCACCAGCAACTCACGGGGGCCTTGATCGGCTTGAAGTCGGATGCCGTCATGCGTTCGCTCAAGGCCCGGTCAACCTCCCAGGATATCTGCGCTTCATTGCCATGCAACAACTCCTCCTTGATCGCCGTGAAGGCTTCGCCCAGGGTCTGTTCGGCCCAGGCGACGAACACCGACCACTGCTGGTCCTCGGCCTCGCGCTGACACGCCTGCCAGGCGTCCTGGATCTGTTCGGCAAAGGCCGGGAACATCACCCCGAGCAAGGCCGCACGTCGCTCGTTGGCCGAGACCTCGCGATCATCCTGCGTCACCACCGCATCCCAATACGGCTTGAGCCATTGCGGCGGTGCCGAGTCGATCCAGCCGACAAACTCAACCTCGCGCCCGGCCTGCTCCAGGCCATAGGCGACTTCCATCGCCAGGTTGCCACCCAGCGACCAGCCTGCCAGGCGGAAGGCGCCCAAGGGCTGCGCCGCCAATAGTTGCGCCGTGTAATCCTCGACCATCGCCTGCCACGGCGGCACCGGCGTACCGGCTTCGGCCAGTGCGCGGCAGATCACCCCGAACACCGGACGCTGCTCCCTGAGTGCCAGGGCAATCGCGGTGTAGCAATGCACCGAGCCGAAGCTTGGGTGGAACATGAACAGCGGTGTGCCTTGCGTCTGGCTATTGAGCTTGACGATCAGCGAGCGACGCGTGTCGCCCTGCAAGCAGTTGACCTGGCCGCGCACGGTCGGGTTGAGCATCAGTTGGCTGATGGACAAATCGACCTCGCTGAGCTTGCGGATCCGCTCCTTGAGCATCAGCACCAACAACGAATGGCCGCCCAGCTCGAAGAAGTTGTCGTTCAGCCCAACCCGCTCCACACCCAGCACGTCGCTCCAGATCGCCGCCACCTGCTGCTCCAGCTCGGTCTGGGGCGCCTGATAGCGCTCGGCGCCCTGGGCCTGGGGCTTGGGCAAGGCCTTGCGATCCAGCTTGCCGTTGGGACTCAACGGCATCTGGCTCAGGACCACCCACTGCGCCGGCACCATGTAGTCCGGCAACTGCGCGCCCAGATGGGCCATGACCGCGCCCCTCCAGTCGTCCTCTGGCTGTTGCAGCACCACATAACCCACCAGGTAAGCCGCATCCACCGCCAGTACCGCCGCTTCACGAATACTCACGTGCTCCAGCAGGCGCGCCTCGATCTCACCCAGCTCGATCCGCAAGCCGCGCAGCTTCACCTGGTGGTCGATGCGCCCGGCGTATTCGATCACGCCGTCGTCGCGATAACGCGCCAGGTCACCGGTGCGATACAGCCGCTCGCCGCTGCCGAACGGGTCAGTCACAAAGCGCTCGGCGGTCAACCCCGGACGGCGGTGATAACCCCGCGCCAGGCCCTTGCCGCCCAGGTACAACTCGCCCAACACGCCCACCGGCGCCGGCTCCAGGTTGCCGTCCAGCACGTAGCAAGCGAGGTTGGCGATCGGTCGACCAATCGGGACGGCATCGCGACCCTCCTCCACACAGGTCCAGTGGGTCACGTCGATAGCCGCCTCGGTGGGGCCATACAGGTTGTACAACGCTGCATCCGGCAGCTTGGCAAACACTTGCTGCTGGGCATCCGCAGGCAAGGCTTCACCACTGCACACAATGCGTTGCAGGCTATGGCACGAGGTAACCGCCGCATCCTGCAGGAATGCCTGCAACATCGACGGCACGAAGTGCAGCGTGGTGATGGTCTCGGCATTGATCAACTTGACCAGCCGGGCCGGGTCACGGTGATCCCCCGGCGCCGCCACGACCAGGCGTGCGCCGGTCATTAACGGCCAGAAGAACTCCCACACCGACACGTCGAAGCTGAACGGGGTTTTCTGCAGCACACTGTCACTGGCATCCAGGCCATAGGCTTGCTGCATCCAGCACAACCGGTTGGTCAGGGCGTTGTGGCGATTGCCGGCGCCCTTGGGTTGGCCGGTGGAGCCGGAGGTGTAGATAACATAGGCAAGGTGTTCGCCATCGACCGCAATGCCTGGATTGTGCTCGGCATAGTCCGCCAGCCAGGCGTCATCCGGCTCCAGCACCAGGTGTTGTACGCCTTGGGGGATCGGCAGTTGCGCCAGCAGATGACGCTGGGTCAACAACAAGGCCACGCCGCTGTCTTCGAGCATGTAGGCCAGCCGGTCACGCGGGTATTCCGGGTCCAGCGGGACGTAGGCGCCGCCGGCCTTGAGCACCGCCAACAGGCCCACCACCATTTCCAACGAACGCTCCAGCGCCAGCCCGACCAGCACGTCCGGCCCGACACCCTCTGCGATCAAGCGATGGGCCAGGCGGTTGGCCCGCGCATTCAACTCGGCGTAGCTCAGGCACTGCCCGCCAAACGCCACGGCCGGCGCCTGCGGCGTACGCACCACCTGTGCCTCGATCCATTGATGCACCGGCTGATCCAGCGGATAACTCTCGGCCGTGGCGTTCCACCCCAGCAGCACCTGCTCGCGCTCCTCACGGGCCAGTGAAGGCAATGCACCAAGGCGCTGCGAGGCATCGCCGGCCAGTGCTTGCAGCAATTGCTGGAAGTGCTCGGCCAGGCGTTGAATGTGCGGTGCGCTGAAGCACTGGCGGTTGTAATTGAACTCCAGGCCCAAGGTCTCGCCAATCGCCAGCAGCACGGTCAACGGATAGTGGGTCTGCTCCAGGCTGTGTACCGCACCAAAGCTCAGCCCCGACGGCGCGCTCTGCTCCAGCGCCTCGGACACCGGGTAGTTTTCGAACACCAGGATGCTGTCGAACAACGCCTCGCCGCCCAACCCGGCCCAGCGCTGGATGTCGAACAACGGCGTGTGCTCCTGCTCACGCAAGCGCACGTTCTGTGCCTGCACCTGTTGCAGCCACTGGCTGACCGTCCATTGCGCATCCGGCGTCGCCACCACCGGCAGGGTGTTGATGAACAAGCCGACTTGCTGCTCGATGCCGCGCAGTTCCGCCGGGCGCCCGGCCACGGTGGCACCGAAGGCGACCGTGGCCTGCCCGGTGTGATGCTGCAGCAGCAATAGCCAAGCGCCTTGCACCAAGGTATTGAGCGTCACTTTGTTGCGCTGGGCGAAGGTTTTCAGCTGTTCGGTTTGCGCGGCATCCAGGCTCAGGCGGTACTCGCCGTTGGCCCCAGGTTGCGCGTCGCGCACCTCACGGGCCAGGCGGGTTGGCTCACGCAGGTTTGCCAGCTGGTCTTTCCAGAACGCTTCGCTGACCGCCTTGTCCTGCGCCTGCAACCAGGCGATATAGTCGCGGTAACGCCCGGTCGGCGCCGGCAACGCTTCACCGGCGTACTGCTGCAACACTTCGCCGAACAGCTGCGAACCGCTCCAGCCGTCCATCAGCATATGGTGGTTGGTGTAGATCAGGTGATAACTCGACGCTGCGGTACGCACCACCGACAAGCTCAACAACGGCGCCTGCTCCAGCACAAAACCCTGGGTCCTGGCGGCCTGCGCCCTGTCATCCAGCGCCTGGGCGCTATCTGCCCGCTCGCGCCAATCGAGTTCGGCAAACGGCAGGCGGGCCTGTTTGTAGACCACCTGCAAGGGTTGCTCAAGCTCGGTCTGCCAGAGGAAACCACTGCGCAGGATCTCGTGACGGTCGACCGCCGCCTGCCACGCCTGGCGAAAACGCGGGACGTCCAGGCCCTGCACATCGATACGCATCTGGTTGATGTAATTCCCAGACCCTGCGCCATACAACGACTGGAACAACATGCCTTGCTGCATGGGCGACAGCGGATACAGGTCTTCGACCTCACTGACATTCAGCGGCAAGGCATCCAGTTGCGCTTGCGACAACCGCGCCAAGGGGAAGTCCGATGGCGTCACGCCCCGGCTGGCCGGCTCGCAACAGTGATCAATCAGCGCCTTGAGTTGCGCGGCGTAATCGTCGGCCAGTTGCTGCACGGTGGCTTCGTCAAACATGGCCTGGCTGAAACTCCAGTTCAACTTCAGCTCGCCGCCGTAGACCTGGCCGTTGATCTCCAGCCAGTTGCCCAGGGGTGCATCGGGGCTTTGCTCGGCACCGCTGGCGTCACCGGAGGGCGCGAACAGCCCCTCTTGCTCGCCGCTGTCGAAACTGGCGTCGAACTGCCCCAGGTAGTTGAAGGTAATGCGTGGGCGCGGCAAGGCGGCCAGCGCCTGTTGTGCCTCGGGATTGCCCAGATAGCGCAGCGCGCCGAACCCCAGGCCCTTGTCGGGCACCGCGCGCAGTTGCTCCTTGATCTGTTTGAGGGACGCGGCCAGGGAGTCCGCCGGCACCAGTTGCAGCGGATAGAGGCTGGTGAACCAACCGACCGTACGGGTCAGGTCGATCTCGTCGAACAGGTCTTCGCGCCCATGGCCCTCCAGGCGGATCAACATCGACGCCTCACCCGTCCAGCGCACGATGACTCGGGCCAGGGCCGTCAGCAGCAGGTCGTTGATCTGGGTCCGGTAGGCACTCGGCGCGTCTTGCAACAAACGACGGGTATCGCTCGCGTCCAGTTGGGTGCTCACGCTCAACGCCAGGCGGTTGCTCAAGCTGGCGTGCGGGTCAGCCACCGGCAAATCGGTCGGGCTGCCCTGCAATTGCGCTTGCCACCAGCTCAGCTCCTGCTCCAGCGCCGCGCTGCGCGCATAGGTTTGCAGGCGTTCGGCCCAGGCGCGGGTGGCGCTGGTCTTGGCCGGCAAGACCACTGGGGCACCTTGGGCGAGCTGCTGATAAGCGCGTTGCAGGTCTTCCAGCAGGATGCGCCAGGACACGCCGTCCACCACCAAATGGTGGATCACCAGCAGCAAACGCTGGGAGCCGTCGGGCAACTGCGCCAGCACCGCACGCAACAAGGGGCCGGCTGCCAGATCAAGGCTGCGCTGGGCTTCGTCACCCAGGGCGTCGAGCTCCTCGACCTGGTGCAGCGACGTCTGCCACAACAGCTGGTCCGCCTGATGCAGTTGCGGCCCGCGATACGTCGCGCTCCAACCCGCCGCGCCCTCGACGAATGCCGTGCGCAGGGCATCGTGGTGCACGATCAGCGCCTGCAAGGCCGCGACCAGCAGCGACGCCTGCAACGGCTGGTGGGGCTGCAGCACCACGGACTGGTTCCAGTGGTGACGCTGGGGGATCTCATCGGCAAAAAACGCCTGCTGCACCGGCAGCAGCAACAACGCGCCGGTCTGCGCCGATTGGTCCAACTGCACCGCGCCCTCGCCTTCACGGGCCACGGCAGCCAGGCTCTGCACGGTCTGGTGCTGGAACAGGTCCTTGGGCGTGAACCGCACACCGGCCTGACGCGCGCGGCTGACCACCTGGATCGAAATGATCGAGTCACCGCCCAGTTCGAAGAAGTTGTCGTGCAGCCCCACCTGCGGCAAGCGCAGCACATCGGCCCAGATCGCGGCGATCTGCTGCTCCAGCTTGCTCTGGGGCGCCACATACACCTGCTGCAACTGGCTCACATCCGGCTTCGGCAAGCCCTTGCGGTCGAGTTTGCCGTTAGGTGTCAGCGGCATGCGTTCGAGGAACAGCAGATGCGTGGGCACCATGTAGTCCGGCAGGCGGGTTTTCAAGGCGCGACGCAGGGCTTCGCGGCCGTTGGACTGGGCCACGGCGTCGTCCAGCAGGGTCGGGTCCAGGGGCACCACATAGGCCACCAGTTGCTTGCCGGTCGGGCCGTCCTGCGCCACCACCACGGTTTCACCCACGCTGTCCTGCTCGCGCAGGCGCGCTTCGATTTCACCCAGTTCGATGCGGAAACCACGGATCTTCACCTGATGGTCGACACGCCCCAGGTAATCCACTACGCCGTCCGGGCGCCCTCGGGTCAGGTCACCGCTGCGGTACACGCGGCTACCAGGCTTGCCGAACGGGTCCGGCACAAAACGCTCGGCGGTCAGCGCCGGACGCTCCAGGTAACCCCGCGCCACGCCCTCGCCGCCCAGGTACAACTCACCGGCCACGCCGATGGGTTGCAGGTTCAACTGCGCATCGAGCACGTAGCCGCTGCGGTTGCCCAGCAGCGTGCCAATCGGCGCATACACCGCCCCGCACGGGTCGCCCTGGCGGGCTTTCCACAACAGCGGCGTGACCACGGTTTCCGTCGGGCCGTAGCCATTGAACAGGTAGGTCGGGCGCAGTGCGCGCCAGGCCAGGTCATAGCTCGCCTGGGCCACCGCATCACCGCCGAAGCAATACACGCGCACGGCCGGAGGGTTGCCGTCACGTTCGGCATGCTCGGCCAGCTGTTGCAGGTACACCGGCGGGAATACCGCCATGGTCACCTTGTGACGGTGCATCTGTTCGTAGGTGTATTCCGGCAGCCATAGGCTGTCGTCGCGGATCAGCACGCTGGCGCCGTTGATCAGCGGGTGCATCCAGCCTTCGTGGGAGCCGTCGAAGGCGAAAGACATGAAATGCAGCTCGCAATCGCTCGGCCCGGTTTCATAGCGTTCGCCGGTGGCGATGATGTGCGCCACCAACGGCCCATGGGACACCGCCACGCCCTTGGGCAGGCCGGTGGAGCCGGAGGTGTAGATCACATAGGCCAGGTTGTCGCCGTATAGCGTCACTTGCGGCGCACTGTCGCTGTAATCTGCCCACACCGACACCTCGTCGATCGCCAGGGCTCGCAAACCCTCGGGAATCGGCAAGCGTTGCTGCACCGCTGAATGGGTCAGCAACAGTTGGGAGCGGCTGTCCTGCATCATGTACAACAGGCGATCGCGTGGGTACTCGATATCCAGCGGCACATATACGCCACCGGCCTTGAGCACCCCCAGGAAGGCCACCATGATCTCGGCACTGCGCGGCATGGCGATGGCCACGCGCACTTCCGGGCCGACACCACGGGCGATCAGCGCATGGGCCAGGCGGTTGGCCTGGCGGTCGAGTTCGCCATAACTCAGGGTGTGGGTATCGAACTTCACTGCGACGGCGTCGGGGTTCTCCCGGGCGCGGTCGGCGAACAGCTGATGCACCAGGCGCTCGGCCGAGAAGCCGGAATCAGCGCAGTTCCAGCGTTCGAGAATCTGCTGTTGCTCGGCAGCATCCAGCAACGGCAGTTGGCTCAGGGGTTGTGCAGGGTTGGCGACCATGCCTTGCAACAGGTTCTGCCAATGCCGGGCCATGCGTTGCACGGTGGCGGCTTCGAACAGGTCCTGGGCGTACCCCAAGGTCGCCCAGATACCTTCGGTAGACTCCTGGATATCGAGGTCCAGATCAAAGTGGGCGGTCTTGCTTTCCCACTCCAGGCCTTCAACCCGCAGGCGTGGCAGTTGCTGCTGCACCTGCGCCTGGCCGACATCGGTCTGGTGGTTGAACATCACCTGGAACAGCGGGTTGTGGCTAAGGCTGCGCTCCGGCTGCAGGGCTTCGACCAGTTGCTCGAACGGCAAATCCTGATGCGACTGGGCCTCCAACGCCCGCTGGCGGGTATGTTGCAGCAACTGCTCGACACTCATCTGGCCGTGCAGGTCGGCCTTGAGCACCTGGGTGTTGACGAAGAAACCGATCAGGCGTTCGGTCTCGCTGCGGTTGCGGTTGGCGATCGGTACGCCGACGCGAATCTCTTCCTGGCCACTGTAGCGGTGCAACAGGGTCTGGAACGACGCCAGCAACAGCATGAACAGCGTGACGCCTTGTTGCTGGGCCAATGCCTTGAGCTCAACCGTCAACGCCGGCGCCAGTTCGATAGCCAGGCGCGCACCGCGATGGCTTTGCACGGCCGGGCGCGGGTGGTCGAACGGCAACTCCAGCACGCTTTGCTCACCGCCGAGCACGTCGCGCCAGTACGCCAACTGACGCTGCTTCTCGCCGGCATCCATCCACTGGCGCTGCCACACGGCATAGTCGGCGTACTGAATCGGCAACGCCGGCAGTTGCAAGTCCTGGCCCTGGCTGTAAGCGGCATACAACTGCACCAGTTCCTCGACCATCAACTGCATCGACCAGCCATCGGAGACGATGTGATGCTGCACCAGCACCAACACATGTTCGTCCGCCGCCAGGCGCAACAAGGTCACGCGCAACAATGGGCCTTGTTGCAGATCGAACGGCTGGGCGATCTCTGCCTCGACCCGCGCCTTGAGCTGGGTTTCATCGATATCCACCCGGGTGATGGGCAACCTCGCAAACGCCTCGATCACCTGCACCGCGCCCGCAGGCTCCTGGCGGATATGGGTACGCAGGCTTTCGTGGCGGGCCAGCAGCGTGTCAAAGCTGCGTTGCAGCGCGGCGTGGTCCAACTGCCCGTGCAAACGCAGTGCGCTGGGGATGTGATAGGCCGCGCTGTGGGGCTCCAACTGCCAGAGAAACCACTGGCGTTCCTGGGCGTACGACAGCGGCAACGGCTGTTCGCGACCGGCCGGCAACAAGGCCGGAGCCGTTGGCGCGCTGTTGTCCTGGACCTGCATCGCGGCCACGAAAGCGTCCAGGCGCGGGTGTTCGAAGAGCGCCTTGAGCGGCACTTCCAGGCCCAGTGCCTGGCGAATACGCGATACCACCTGCATTGCCAGCAGCGAATGCCCGCCCAGTTCAAAGAAGTGCTGGTTCAAACCGACCCGCTCGACACCCAGGATATCCGCCCAGATCGCCGCGACTTGCTGCTGCAACGCGCTGACCGGCGCCAGCCATGCCTGCTGCAGCGGGCTGCCGTCCGGCTTGGGCAGCGCCTGGCGGTCCAGCTTGCCGTTGGGGTTGAGGGGCATGCGGTCGAGGAAGATCAGGTGCGCGGGCACCATGTAGTCCGGCAGATGCTCACGCAGGGTCTGCATCAATAGCTCGCCCGCCGCCACGCGCTCGGCGTCGGACAATGGCTGCGTCGGCACCAGGTAGGCCAACAATTGGTTGTCGGCCGCCAGCAACAGCGCTTCGCGCACGCTGTCCTGGGCCAGCAGCAAGGCTTCGATCTCCCCCAGTTCAATACGGAAACCGCGGATTTTCACTTGGTGGTCGACACGCCCGACGTACTCGACCACACCGTCGGCGCGATAACGCGCCAGGTCGCCGCTGCGATACAGACGCTCGCCGGCGGCGCTGAACGGGTCGGCGACAAAGCGCTCGGCGGTCAGGCCCGGGCGCTGCAAATAGGCGCGGGCCAAACCGCTGACGCTGGCGATATACAGCTCGCCCACGGCCCCGGTCGGCAACAGGTTCAGGTCGCCGTCCAGCACATACAAGCCGCGCCCAGGCAGTGCACGGCCAATCGGGCTGGCCGTGACGCCAACCACGCTGGCGGGGTCGGTGCAATCGAGCACGCTGGACACCACCGTGGCTTCGGTCGGCCCGTAGGTGTTGAGCAGGCGCACATGGCCCAGCCCCGCCCGCTGCCACACCATCGGGCCATCCAGCGGCATGGCTTCGCCGCCGATATGGATCTGGCGCAACGCCCCATAGCTGCGTGGCCCGGCGGCCAGGCAATCGTGCAGGAACAGCTTCCAGTAGGCGGTCGGCAAGTCGGCCAGGGTGATGCCCTGGGCGATGATTTGCCGGTACAACTCGGCGCCGTCCCACAGCTGCGGCCCGCGCAGAATCACGCTGGCACCCAGGGTCAGCGCCGGGTACAGCTGCTCGACGAAACCATCGAAGTTCAGGGTCGCGAACTGCAACACCCGATCACTCGGGACCAGGCGTGAATAATGCGCCGCGATACCGGCGAACTCACTCAAGGCGGCATGGTTGATGGCAACGCCCTTGGGTTTGCCGGTGGAGCCGGAGGTGTAGATCACATAGGCCAGGCTCTGCGGTTCAAAAGCCCGTTGCGGATTCTCGTCGCTGTACTGCGCCAATGCGCTGTCGGCAAGGTCAAGGTCCAACGCCGCCAGCCCCGCCGGCAACGGCAGGCGCGGGCGCAAGTGGGACTGGGTGAGCACCCGTTGCGCGGCGCTGTCTTCGAGCATGTGCACCAAGCGTTCGCGGGGATACTGCGGATCAAGTGGCACATAGGCCCCGCCGGCCTTGAGCACCGCCAGCAGGCTGACCACCATCGCAAAGGAGCGCTCGACGGCAACGCCCACCAACACTTCCGGGCCGACACCCTGGGCGATCAGGTAGTGCGCGAGACGGTTGGCCTGCCGGTTCAATTCGCCATAGCTGATGACCTGGTCATCCAGTACCAGCGCCGGATGCTCGGGTTGAGCCTGGGCCTGGGCCTCGAACCGATGATGCACCGCCTCGGGTTCGGCGGCCGTCGCCGGGGCATTCCAGTCGTGCAGCAGCGCGTGGGTTTGCGCGGTGCTCAGCATGGCCAGTTCCGCGAGACGGCAGTGAGGCGTGCTGACGATCGCCGCCAGCAGGTTCTGCCAATGTTCGGCCAGGCGCGTGATCGTCGCGGCGTCGAACAAGTCGGTGGCATAGGTCAGCGCCGCCCAGAACCCTTCGGCGGACTCATGAGTGTCCAGGCTCAGGTCGAAGTGGGTGGTGTGGTTGTCCCAGTCCAGCTCCACCACGTGCAGGCCCGGCAGTTGCTGGCCGTCGCGACCGCCCTGGGCGTCGGTCTGATGGTTGAACATCACCTGGAACAACGGGTTATGGCTCAGGCTGCGTTCCGGCTGCAAGGCCACCACCAGTTGCTCGAATGGCAGGTCCTGGTGGGCCTGGGCTTCGAGGGCGCGGCGTTTGGTCTGTTGCAGCAGCTCGGCGAAGGTTATCTGCCCGTCAAGGTCGGCCTTGAGCACTTGGGTATTGACGAAAAAGCCGATCAGCCGCTCGGTCTCGACGCGGTTACGGTTGGCAATCGGCACGCCGATACGGATATCCGACTGCCCGCTGTAGCGATAGAGCAAGGTCTGGAACGACGCCAGCAGCAGCATGAACGGCGTCACGCCCTCTTGCTGCGCCAGGCGTTTGAGGCCCGCGACCAGCGCCGCAGGCAGGTGCACTTGCAGGCTCGCACCGCGATGGCTTTGCTGGGCCGGGCGCGGGCGGTCCAGGGGCAGTTCCAGCACCGGTTGTTCGCCGCCCAACAGCGTCTGCCAGTACGCCAATTGGCGCGCACGCTCCCCCGCCTCCATCCAGCCGCGTTGCCACAGGGCGTAGTCGGCGTACTGGATCGGCAGCGCCGGCAATTGCCGCTCAGTGCCCTGGCTGAAGGCCGCGTAGAGTTGCACCAGCTCCTCGACCATCACCTGCATCGACCAGCCATCGGAGACGATATGGTGCTGCACCATCACCAGCACGTGTTCGTCTTCAGCCAACTGCAACAGGGTCACCCGCAACAGCGGCGCCTGGTGCAGATCGAACGGCCGCGCGACTTCCGCTTCCACGAAGGCCAGCAACTGCGCTTCTTCAATGCACGCCTGATGGATCTCGACCTGCGCCTCGGGCAGCACCGTTTGCAGCACCTGCTCGCCCTGCTCGACCAATCGGGTGCGCAGGCTTTCGTGACGGGCCAGCAGGCTGTCGAAGCTGCGCTGCAGTGCCGTCAGGTCCAGGCGCCCCTGCAAACGCAGGGCACCGGGGATGTGGTAGGTGGCGCTCTCTGGGTCCAGTTGCCAGAGAAACCACTGGCGCTCCTGGGCGTAAGACAACGGCAGCACTTCGGCATCGTGCCGCGTGGGGGCAATCGGCAGTTGAGCGAAACTCATGCCACGGCTTTGCAAGCGCTGGTAGAACTGCTGGCGCTGCTCCAGAGGCAAGCGAAGAAAGCGCGACACCAGGTCGATATTGGGGTTGGAAAGCATGGTTCAAATCGCCTCTAGTTCGCTCAAAAAGTCACGTAGATCATCAAAATCTTCCGCACTGCCGGCGCGGAAGGTGGCTGCAGCCTGCACGTAGCTGCGCAGCGATTCGGTCTGGAACAGTTCCACCAGCGGCACCTCCAGGCCCAGTTCGGCCTGGACCCTCGAGGTGATCTGGATCGCCAGCAAGGAGTGGCCGCCGACTTCGAAGAAGTTGTCGTTCAAGCCCACCTGCGGCAGGCGCAGTACCTCGGCCCAGATCGCGGCGATCTGTTGCTCCAGTTCGCTCTCAGGTGCCACGTACTGCTGTTGCAGCAGGCTTGCGTCCGGCTCGGGCAGGCCCTTGCGGTCGAGCTTGCCGTTGGGCGTCAGCGGCATCTGGGCCAGGAACATGAAGTGCGCAGGCACCATGTAATCCGGCAGGCGGGCTTTCAGGGCGCGGCGCAAGGCGTCACGGAACTCGGCCTGATTGCTCAGGCCGGCATCGGCCGGCACGACATACGCCACCAACTGCTTGCCGGTCGGGCCGTCCTGGGCCACCACCACGGTTTCACCCACGCTGTCCTGCTCGCGCAGGCGCGCTTCGATTTCACCCAGTTCGATGCGGAAACCACGGATCTTCACCTGATGGTCGACACGCCCCAGGTAATCCACTACGCCGTCCGGGCGCCCTCGGGTCAGGTCACCGCTGCGGTACACGCGGCTACCGGGCTTGCCGAACGGGTCCGGCACAAAACGCTCGGCGGTCAACGCCGGACGCTCCAGGTAACCCCGCGCCACGCCCTCGCCGCCCAGGTACAACTCACCGGCCACACCGATGGGTTGCAGGTTCAACTGCGCATCGAGCACGTAGCCGCTGCGGTTGCCCAGCAGCGTGCCGATCGGCGCATACACCGCCCCGCATGGGTCGCCCTGGCGGGCTTTCCACAGCAGCGGCGTGACCACGGTTTCCGTCGGGCCGTAGCCATTGAACAGGTAGGTCGGGCGCAGTGCGCGCCAGACCAGGTCATAGCTCGCCTGCGCCACCGCATCACCGCCGAAGCAATACACACGCACGGCCGGCGGGTTGCCGTCACGCTCGGCATGTTCGGCCAGTTGTTGCAGGTACACCGGCGGGAATACCGCCATGGTCACCTTGTGACGGTGCATCTGCTCGTAGGTGTATTCCGGCAGCCACAGGCTGTCGTCGCGGATCAGCACACTGGCGCCGTTGATCAGCGGGTGCATCCAGCCTTCGTGGGAGCCGTCGAAGGCGAAGGACATGAAGTGCAATTCGCAATCGGTCGGCCCGGTTTCATAGCGCTCGCCGGTGGCGATGATGTGCGCCACCAACGGCCCGTGGGACACCGCCACGCCCTTGGGCAGGCCGGTGGAACCGGAGGTGTAGATCACGTAGGCCAGGTTGTCGCCGTCCAGCCTCACCTGCGGCGCGGTATCGCGGTAGTCGGCCCAGTCCTCGGTGCGATCGATCGCCAGGGTGTCCAGGCCATCGGGAACCGGCAGTTGCTGCAATGCCACGGTATGGCTCAGCAGCAGTTGCGCACGGCTGTCCTGCATCATGTACAGCAGGCGATCACGCGGGTACTCGATATCCAGCGGCACGTACACGCCACCGGCCTTGAGCACCGCCAGGAAGGCCACCATGATCTCGGCGCTGCGCGGCATGGCAATGGCCACACGCACTTCCGGCCCCACGCCACGGGCGATCAGCGCATGGGCCAGGCGGTTGGCCTGGCGGTCGAGTTCGCCATAACTCAGGGTGTGCGTATCGAACTTCACGGCGACGGCGTCGGGGTTCTCCCGGGCGCGGTCGGCGAACAACTCATGCACCAGGCGCTCGGCCGAGAAGCCGGAATCGGTGCAGTTCCAACGGTCGAGAATCTGCTGTTGCTCGGCAGCATCCAGCAACGGCAGTTGGCTGAGGGGTTGCGCAGGGTTGGCAACCATCCCTTGCAACAGGTTCTGCCAATGCCCGGCCATGCGTTCGATGGTGGCCGGGGCGAACAGGTCGGTGGCGTAACTCAGGGAGGCGCGCAGCGCCTGCTGGCTTTCTTCCACGTCCAGCGCCAGGTCGAACTGCGCGACGCCGTCCTCCCCGCTCAATACCTCGACGTGCAGGTCGACCAAGCGTTGCAAGTGGCTGTCCGCCGCAGTGACGCGGTGGTTGAACAGCACCTGGAACAACGGGCTCAGGCTGAAGCTGCGCTCCGGTTGCAGCGCTTGCACCAGTTGTTCGAACGGCAGGTCCTGATGGGCCTGGGCCTGCAGGGAGCGTTGGCGTACCTGGGCGAGCAATTGCTCCACGCTCATCTGCCCATGGAGATCGGCCTTGAGCACCTGGGTGTTGACGAAGAAACCGATCAACCCCTCGGTTTCGAGGCGGTTGCGGTTGGCGATGGGCACCCCGACGCGCACATCTTCCTGGCCGCTGTAGCGGTGCAGCAGCGCCTGGTAGGACGCCAGCAGCACCATCGGCAACGTCACCCCGGTGTTGTGCGCCAGTTGGCGCAACCCGGCCAATAACTCGGGCGCCAGCTCGATACCCAAGCGTGCCCCACGATGGCTGGGCAGCGCCGGGCGCGGGTGGTCGAACGGCAATTCCAGTACCGGCTGTTCACCGCCCAGTTGCTCGCGCCAGTAGGCCAGTTGACGCGCTTTCTCGCCGGCTTCCATCCATTGGCGTTGCCACACGGCATAGTCGGCGTACTGGATCGGCAGCGCCGGCAGCTGCGGCTGCTCACCCTGACTGAAGGCGGCGTACGACTGCACCAGTTCCTCGACCATCAGTTGCATCGACCAACCATCGGAGACGATGTGATGCTGCACCAGCACCAGCACCAGCACATGATCATCCTCGGCCAGACGCAACAACGTCACCCGCAGCAGCGGCCCGCGCAGCAGGTCGAAGGGCCGTGCGATCTCGTCCGCGACCCGCGCCTTGAGGTCGGCGTATTCGGTGTCGGCCAGGGCGATATCGATCACGCCGGTCGCTTCAATGACCTGCACCGTACCGCCGGCGTCCTGGTGCAAATGGGTGCGCAGGCTTTCGTGGCGGGCCAGCAAGCTGTCGAAGCTGCGTTGCAGTGCGTCCAGGTCCAGCGGGCCGTGCAGACGCAAAGCGCTGGGAATGTGGTAAGCCGCACTGTGCGGGTCCAGTTGCCAGAGGAACCATTGGCGCTCCTGGGCATAGGACAGCGGCAACGGCTGCGTGCGGTCGGCCTTGAGCAGCGCCGGTGCGGCGACGCCCTCCTCGCCCAGGGCACGTACGAAGTCACCCAGCAAGGGTTGTTCGAACAGGGTCTTGAGCGCCACTTCCAGGGCCAGTGCCTGCCGCACGCGCGACACCACCCGCGTGGCCAGCAGCGAATGCCCGCCCAGCTCGAAGAAGTGATCGTCGAGGCCGACCTGCGGCACGTCCAGCACCTCGGCCCAGATCGCCGCAACCTGTTGCTCCCTTGGGCTGACCGGCGCCACATGGCGTTGGCGCGCCAAACTCGCGTCCGGCTTGGGCAGCGCCTTGCGGTCGAGCTTGCCGTTGGGGGTCAACGGCAGGCTGTCGAGAAACAGCAGGTGCGCCGGCACCATGTAATCCGGCAGGCGCTCACGCAAGGCGGCTTTGTACGCCTCCTGCGTATCGGGCGCCGCGCTGACCAGATAAGCGATCAAGCGCTCGTTGTCGGCCAGCACCACGGCTTCACGCACACCCTGATGTTCGCGCAGGCAGGCTTCGATCTCGCCCAGTTCGATGCGGAAACCGCGCACCTTGACCTGATGGTCGACCCGGCCGATGTACTCCACTACGCCGTCGTCGCGGTAACGCGCCAGGTCGCCAGTGCGGTACAGGCGCTCGCCAGGGGCGCCGAAGGGGTTGGGCACGAAGCGTTCGGCGGTGAGTGCCGGCCGTGCGTGATAACCCCGCGCCAAGCCCACGCCGCCGATCAGCAACTCACCGGGGGCGCCCAACGGGCACGGGGTCATGCCGGCATTCAGGATGAACAGCGAGGTATTGGCGATCGGTCGTCCGACAAAAGGCTGCGCCTGAGACAGACGGTGGGCAGCCGACCAGATGGTGGTTTCCGTCGGGCCGTAGAGGTTCCATACCGGCCCTTGCAGGTCGAGCAGACACTGGGCCAGGTCCGTCGGCAGCGCCTCGCCGCCACACAGGCATTGGATACCGCGCAACAGCTCGGCGCGTGGGCTGTCGAGCAGCATGCGCCAGGTGGACGGCGTGGCTTGCAGCACACTGGCCGATTGCTGGTGAGCCAGATCGAGAATGGCTTCCGGGTCGAGGGCCATTGCCTGGTCGCTCAACAGTAGCGTGGCGCCGACCGTCAGCGGTACGTACAGCTCCAGGGCGAAGATGTCGAACGAGAACGTGGTCAGCGACAGCACGCGCGCCTGCGCATCGATGTGCAGGGTGTCGGCCATGCCGCTGGTAAAGCTGCACAACGCCTGGTGCCGCACCATCACGCCCTTGGGCTTGCCCGTGGAGCCGGAGGTGTAGATCACGTAAGCCAGGTGCTCCGGCACAACCTCAACCTGTGGGTTGTGTTCAGCGCCGTCGGCGGCGTCCACCTGCAACACCCGCAGACCTTGCGGCTGCGCCAGTTGCCCGAGCAGGTGCGGCTGGGTCAACAGCACCCGGGCACGGCTGTCTTCGAGCATGAAGGCCAGCCGGTCCGCCGGGAATTGCGGGTCCAGCGGCACGTAGGCGCCACCGGCCTTGAGCGTGGCCAGCAGGCTGACGATCATGTCGACCGAGCGTTCGACATGCACGGCCACCAGTACATCCGGACCGACGCCGGCGGCGATCAAACGGTGGGCCAGGCGATTGGCGCGTCGGTTGAGTTCGCCATAGCTCAGGGCCTGGTCATTGAATTGCAGCGCAACCGCGTGCGGCTGGGCCAGCGCTTGGGCTTCGAACAACTGATGCACGCAACGCTCACGCGGGTAAGCGCGGTCGCTACGGTTCCAATCGCTGATCAGTTGCTGCGATTGCGCCGTGCTGAGCATCGGCAGCTCATCCAGGGCCAGCGCCCCATCGCGCACCACGGCACGCAGCAGGTTTTGCCAGTGCTCGGCCAAGCGTTCCACGGTCGCCGCCTCAAACAGGTCGGTGGCGTAGGTCAGCGAGGCCCACAAACCGTCGGCCGACGCTTCGGTTTCCAGGTTCAGGTCGAACTGGGTGGTGTGCGCCGCCCAGTCCACCGGCTGCAGGTCCAGGCCGGGCAAATGCAGCGGCGCCGGACGCAGGTTGTCCTGGTGGTTGAACATCACCTGGAACAGCGGGTTATGGCTCAGGCTGCGCTCCGGTTGCAGCGCCTCCACCAATTGTTCGAAGGGCAAGTCCTGGTGCGCCTGGGCCTCCAGGGCCCGGCGCTTGACCTGGGCCAGCAACTGCTCGAAGGTCATGTGCCCGCTGAGGTCGGCTTGCAACACTTGGGTGTTGACGAAGAAACCGATCAGCCGCTCGGTTTCCAGGCGGTTACGGTTGGCGATCGGCACCCCGACGCGAATCTGCGACTGCCCGCTGTAGCGATGCAGCAAGGTCTGGAACGACGCCAGCAGCAACATGAACAAGGTCACGTCCTGGCGCTGGGCCAGGGCCTTGAGTTCGGCCAACAAGGCGCGGTCCAGCTCAATCGTGCAGCGTGCACCGCGATGGCTTTGCTGCGCCGGGCGCGGATGGTCCAGTGGCAATTCCAGCACCGCCTGTTCACCGCCCAGGCGCCCACGCCAGTAATCGAGCTGGCGCTGTTTTTCCCCGGCCGCCATCCAGTCGCGCTGCCACACGGCATAGTCGGCGTACTGGAGTGGCAACGCCGGCAGCGGAGCCTGGCCCTGATAGAGCGCCACCAGTTCGTCGATCATGACCTGCATCGACCAGCCGTCGGAGATGACGTGATGCTGGGTGATCACCAGCACGTGGTGCTCGGGCGCCACCACCAGCAGTTTGACGCGCATCAGCGGGCCGTTGCGCAGGTCGAACGGGCGCTGGATCTCTTGCGTTACGGCCTGCTCGACGCTGGAAGCGGCGACGTATTCGAGCTCGATGGAAGTCGTCTGGCGCGGTTGAATCACCTGCCAGGTCTGCTCGCCCTGCTCCACAAAAGTGGTGCGCAGCGGCTCATGACGCTGCACCAGTGTTTGAAAGGCCAGCTCCAACGCGGCGATGTCCAACGGGCCGCGCAGATGCAAGGCGCTCGGCACGTGATAAGCGGGGCTGGCCGGGTCCAATTGCCAGAGGAACCATTGGCGTTCCTGGGCAAAGGACAACGGCAGCGGTTGATCGCGCTTCACCGCCACCAGCGGCGGCGCGGTGTCGGCTTGCAGCCCCGCGCAGGCGGCCGCGAATGCTTGCAGGGTCGGCTGCTCGAACAGCGTGCGCAACGGCACTTCCAGCGAAAGGGCCTGGCGCACCCGCGAAATCACTTGGGTGGCCAGCAACGAATGGCCGCCGCGCTCGAAGAAATGGTCATCGAGCCCGACCTGTTCAACCTGCAACACGGCCTGCCAGATCGCCGCCAGTTGGATTTGCATGGCGCTGTGGGGGGCGACGTAGGCGTGCTGCATCCGGTTCAGGTCCGGCAGTGGCAATGCGCGACGGTCGAGCTTGCCGTTGTTGTTCAACGGCAAGGCGTCCAGCACCTGCCAATGGGTCGGCACCATGTAGTCCGGCAGGGATTGGCGCAGCGTGCTCGCCAGTGCCTGGGTGTCCAGTGTCTGCTCGCGGGCGGCAACGATGTAGGCCACCAATTGCGCGCCGGTGGCGCTCGGCTGGGCGATCACCGCCGCTTCACGCACCTGGGGCAGGGCTTGCAGGCTGGCTTCGATTTCGCCGATTTCGATACGGAAACCGCGAATCTTCACTTGATGGTCGATGCGCCCGACATACTCCAGGGCGCCTGCCGCGTTGTAACGGGCCAGGTCGCCACTGCGATAAAGCCGCGCACCGGGTACGGCAGAAAACGGGTCCGGCAGGAAACGTTCGGCAGTCAGCGCCGGGCGGTCGAAGTAACCCTGGGCCAGCCCGGCGTCGGCGCCGATGCACAGCTCGCCGACGCCATCGGTGGCCAGCAACTCAAAAGCGCTGTCGAGCACATACAGCGAGCGGCCTGCAATCGCCTGTCCAATCGGCACACCGAACACCTCGCTGGCATCGGCCAGTTGGCAGTCATGCACGCTGGACACCACGGTGGCTTCGGTCGGCCCGTAGGTATTGACCAGCCGCACGCCGCCCAACCCTGCCGCATGCCAGGCACGCAAGCCTTCCACCGACATGGCTTCACCGCCCACATGCACTTGGCGCAGGTTACCCAGTGGCTTGCGGTCGACGGCGCATTCCTTGGCCAGCAAGTACCAGTAGGCCGCCGGCAAGTCGGCCAGGGTCACGCCTTGCTCGACGATTTCCCGCGCCAGTTGCCCGGCATCCCACAGTTCATCGCCACGCATGATCAGCGCCGCACCGGCACACAGTGGCGGGTAGCACTGTTCGACAAAGCCGTCGAAACTGAACGTGGCAAATTGCAGTACACGATCCTCGGCGGTCAGGCGGCTGTAGCGTTCAGCGCTGTCGCAGAACTGGCCGAGGGCCGCGTGGTCGATGGCCACGCCCTTAGGCTGGCCGGTGGAGCCGGAGGTATAGATCACGTAGGCCAGATCAGCCGCGGCTGCCCGATTGAGCGGGTTGCTGGCGGGGTAGCCGGCCGACTCGTCGCCGCTGGCGGTGAACGCCACACGGGCCAGCCCCGGGGGCAGCGGCAGGTCGTTGAGCAACCCGGTTTCGCATAGCAGCAGATCAAGGCGACTGTCAGCCAGCATGTAGGCCAGGCGTTCGGCCGGGTAGTTCGGGTCCAGGGGCACATAGGCCGCGCCGCTCTTGAGCACCGCCAGCAGGCTGACGATCAATTGCGGGCCGCGCCGTGCCGCCAGCCCTACCCGCCGGCCCGGGCCTGCGCCCTGCTCCAGCAAATGGTGGGCGAGGCGGTTGGCGCGTGCGTTGAGTTGGGCATAGCTCAAACGCACATCACCGGCCTGCACCGCCAAGGCATCCGGGGTAGCCTGGGCCTGAGCGGCAATGCGCTCATGGACCCGCGTGTGCCGCTGGGCAGCGGCGGCGCACTGGCTGAGTGCAAGCACGTCGCGCTGCGCGCTGGCGTCCAGCAGTTGCAGGGTGCCAAGCGGCGCACGGGCGTCGGCGAGCATCTGCGTCAACAGGTGCTGCAGGTTGGCGCTCAACCGTGCGACTTGCGGCGCGCTGAAACGCGCGCAGTCGTAGCTGAACTCCAGGCGCAGGCTGGCGCCCAGCTCGATGCCCAGGGTCAGTGGGTAATGGGTGTGTTCATGGTTGTGCAACGGGCCGAAGCGCAGGCCGGCCGGTGCGCCCTGCTTCAAGGCTTCGGCCACCGGGAAGTTTTCAAACACCAGCAAGCTGTCGAACAGCGCAGCACCTGGTTGACCGGCCCAGCCCTGGATGTCGTAGAGCGGCACGTGTTCGTGCTCGCGCAGGCTGAGGTTCAGGGCTTGCAGCTCACCGAGCCAGTCGGCAACCGATTGTACCGGTGCAGCCGCGCTGATGATCGGCAAGGTGTTGATGAACAGGCCCAGTTGCTGTTCGATCCCCGGCAACGGTGCTGAACGTCCGGCCACGGTGGCGCCGAAGGCCACGCACACCTGGCCGGTGTAGCGTTGCAACAAGAGGCTCCAGGCGCCTTGCAACAGCGTGTTGAGGGTAACTTTGTGTTGACGGGCATAGGCCCCGAGACGTTGGGTGAACTCACTGCCAAGGGCCACGTGATGATCCGCCATGCCCACGCCATCGACCGGCGCACGCAGCGCGTCAGCCAACAAGGTCGGCGCTTGCAACGGCGCCAGGGCGGCTTTCCAGAACACTTCGCCCGACGCTTGCTGCTGCAGCCAACCCAGGTAATCGCGGAACTGCCCCAACGGGGCCGGCAGCGCCTGGCCGGCGTAATGGGCGAGGACTTCACTGAGCAACTGGGCGTTGCTCCAGCCATCCATAAGGATGTGGTGACTGGTGAACATCAGCTGCCAGGCCGTGCCTGCGCCGCGCACCAGCATCAGGCGAAACAGCGGCGCGCTGCTCAGCTCGAAGCCGCGCTCGCGCTCAGCCGCGGCCAGCGCGTCACAGTCGGCGTTTACATCTTCAATCACCTGCAATTGCAGGTCGACCTGACGCTGAATCACCTGGTGGGCGCTGTCCAGGCCCTGCCAATGGAAGCTGCTGCGCAGGATGTCGTGACGGTCCAGCACCGCCTGCCAGGCGCGGCCGAACCTGAGCAGATCCAGACCTTCGATGTCCAGGCGCAGCTGGTTGATGTAAGCCTGCCCCTCGGGCGCGTACAAGGTGTGGAAGAGCATGCCCTGCTGCATGGGCGACAGCGGATACAGATCGGCGATGGCCGGCCCGGCGACCGGCAGTGCGTCCAGTTGCGCCTGGGTCAGGCGTGCCAACGGGAAGTCCGACGGCGTGACCTGCCCTGCCGGCGTGGCGCAGCAGTGTTCGATCAAGCCCTTGAGTTCAGTGGCGTACTCGTCCGCCAGGTGCTGGATGGTCGAGGCCTGGAACATGTCGCGGCTGAAGCCCCATTGCAACGCCAGCTCGCCGCCAAACACCTGCCCTTCCACCGTCAGCCAGTTGGCCAGCGGCGCTTCGGGGTCCTGCGCCTGGCCACTGGTCTGGCTGGCCGGCACCCACAGCGTCGAGTCATCGAACTGGCGATCGAACTGCCCCAGATAGTTGAAGGTGATACGCGGCGCAGCGGCGCCGGCCAGGACCTCGCGCACCTCAGGGGCGCCCAGGTAGCGCAGCAGGCCGTAGCCCAAGCCCTTGTCGGGTACGGCGCGCAGCTGTTCCTTGACCGATTTGATCGCACTCGCCAGCTCACCCTCAGCCTGCAAACGCACGGGGAACAGGCTGGTGAACCAACCCACGGTGCGCGTCAGGTCGATATCGTCGAACAGGTCTTCACGCCCATGCCCCTCCAACTGGATCAACGCAGCGGGCTGGCCGCTCCAACGCCCGACCACGCGGGCCAGTGCGGTCAGCAGCAGGTCATTGACCTGGGTGCGATACGCCGCAGGCGCCTCTTGCAGCAGTTGGCGGGTATGTTCGGCATCCAGGCGGATTTCAATCTTGCTGCCCAGGCGATTTTGCAGGCCGCCATGGGGGTTGTCGCAGGGCAGCTCGGCGCCGACGGCCTGCGCCTGCCAGTACGGCAGTTGCGCATTGAGGCGTTGGGCATGATCTTGCGACTGTCGCGCCCACTGCTGGAAAGCACTGGTCTTGGCCGGCAGCGGTGCTACGCGGTAAGCCTGTTGCAGGTCTTCCAGCAGGATGCGCCACGACACGCCATCCACCACCAGGTGATGCACCACCAACAACAGGCGCTGGCTGCCATCGCCCAGGTTGACCAGGGCGGCGCGCAACAGCGGCCCGTGGCCCAGGTCGAGACTGCGCTGGGCTTCATCGCACAAGGCGGCCAGTTGAGTGTCATCGTCGGCTTGGGACTGCCACAACGCCGCCTCGCTGACCGGCGCCGCGTAGGCTTGCTGCCAGCCATCGGCATGCTGCACAAAACGCAGGCGCAGCGCGTCGTGATGGTTGATCACGTGCGTCAGCGCGGCCTCCAGACGCTCAGGCTCCAGCCGTTCACGCGGGGTCAGCAGCAACGACTGGTTCCAGTGGTGGCGCGCCGGGATCGCCTGCTCGAAAAAGCTCTGCTGCACCGGCGTCAGGACCACCTCGCCCGTGACCGGCCCCTGGTCGATCACGCTGGCATGCTCAAAGCTTGCCACCAAGGCCAGGCTGCGCACGCTCTGATACTGGAACAAGTCCCGTGGGCTGAGGCGAATGCCTGCCTGGCGTGCACGACTGACCACCTGGATGGAGATGATCGAATCGCCGCCCAGTTCGAAGAAGTTGTCGTCCAGGCCGACCTGCTCCAGGCCCAGCACGTCGCTCCAGATCGCCGCCAGGGCTTTTTGCAGCGCGCTTTCCGGCGCGATAAATGCCTGTTGCGGCGCGGCGTCCGACAGCGGCAAGGCTTTGCGATCCAGCTTGCCGTTGGCAGTCACCGGCAGTTTGGCCAGCACCATCAGGTGCGTCGGCACCATGTATTCCGGCAGGCTGCCGAGCAGCCACGCCTTGAGGTCGGCGGGTTCGGCGCTTTCCAGCACCAGGTAGCCGACCAACTGCTTGCCGCCCTGCACCAGCACCACGGCTTCGCGGACTGTGGGGTGCTGCAGCAGGCGGGCCTCGATTTCGCCCAGCTCAATGCGCAAACCGCGCAGTTTCACCTGATGATCGAGGCGGCCGAGGTATTCGATCACGCCGTCGGCACGCTGGCACACACGGTCGCCAGTTCGATACAAGCGCTCGCCGCGCAGGAACGGGCTCGGCACAAAGCGCTCGGCCGTCAGCGCCGGGCGCCGATGGTAACTGCGCGCCAGGCCGGTGCCGCCCAGGTACAGCTCACCCGCGACGCCGGCGGGCACCGGGTTGAGCTGGGCATCGAGCACGTAAGTGGCCAGGTTGGCGATCGGACGGCCGATCGGCACGCTGTCGGCGCCTTCGTCGACGCAGGTCCAATGGGTCACATCGATGGCCGCTTCGGTCGGACCATAGAGGTTGTACAACCCCACCCCCGACAACTTGGCGAACACTTGCGATTGCGCGTCCAGGGGCAAGGCTTCACCGCTGCACACAATGCGCTTGAGGCCCGTGCAGGCGTGCACGCCCGGCTCATGGATGAACGCCTGGAGCATCGAGGGCACGAAGTGCAAGGTGGTGATGGCGTACCGGCCGATGGTTTCGATCAGCCGCGCCGGCTCACGGTGCTCACCGGGAGCCGCGACCACCAGGCGTGCGCCGGTCATCAGCGGCCAGAAGAACTCCCACACCGAGACGTCGAAGCTGAACGGGGTTTTCTGCAGGACCGCGTCGCCCTCATCCAGGCCATAGGCGTGCTGCATCCAGCACAAGCGATTGACCAGCGCACGATGGCTGTTGCCGGCGCCCTTGGGTTTGCCGGTGGAACCGGAGGTATAGATCACGTAGGCCAGGTTCAACGCCTGGAGATCCACGGCCAGCGATTCGCGGCTGTAGCCGTCGAGCCAGCCGGCGGCCTGGTCCAGGGCAATCACCGGGACACCGGCGGCGGGCAACATCGGCAGCAGGTGTTGCTGACTGAGCAGCAGTGCGATGCCACTGTCTTCGATCATGTAGGCCAGGCGGTCCTGCGGGTATTCAGGGTCCAGCGGCACGTAGGCGCCCCCGGCCTTGAGGATCGCCAGCAACCCCACCACCATTTCGATGGAACGTTCGACGCAGATGCCGACCAGCACGTCCGGGCCGACGCCCTGTTCGCGCAAGGCATGGGCCAACGAGTTGGCACGGGCATCCAGCTCGGCGTAGCTCAAAGTGCTGGTACCAAACTGCAACGCCGGTGCGTGCGGCGTGCGCTGCACCTGGTCCTCGATCAACTGATGGATGCCGCGTTCGGTCGGGTAGGTCTCGACGGTCTGGTTCCATGCGTTCACCAGCACATGCTGCTCGTCGGCGGCCAGCATCGGCAGCTCGCCGATGCGTTGCTCACCATCGGCAGCCATGGCCTGCAGCAGGCTGATCCAGTGGCGCGCCATGCGCTCGATGGACGGCGCGTCGAACAGGTCGTTGGCGTAGGTCAGCGCGGCATGCAGGGTGCCGGACTTTTCAAAGGTGTCGAGGGTCAGGTCAAACTGGGTGGTACGCCCTTGCCACTCCACCAGCGCCAGTTCCAGGCCCGACGCGGTGCTGACGGCGGCGATATCCGCCACCAGCGGCTGGTGGTTGTACATGACTTGGAACAGCGGCGTATGGCTGAGGCTGCGCTCGACTTTCAACGCTTCCACCAGGCGCTCGAACGGCAATTCCTGATGAGCCTGGGCCTCCAGGGCGTGCTCCTTGATGCCTTGCAGCAACTCGGCAACACGGGTTTGCCCGGTGAGTTCGGTGCGCAGCACCTGGGTGTTGACGAAGAAACCGATCAGCCCCTCGACTTCGGTGCGGTTGCGATTGGCGATCGGCACGCCGACGCGAATATCGCCCTGCCCGGTGTAGCGATGCAGCAACACGTTGAACGCGCCGAGCAGCAGCATGAACAGGGTGACGTTATGGGTTTGCGCGCAACTGCGCAGTTGCGCGGCCAGTGCCGGGTCAATCGCGAAATTATGGCGGGTGCCCTGATAGCTGGGCATCGCCGGGCGTGGACGGTCGGTCGGCAACTCCAACACCGGATGCTCATCGCCCAGACGCGCCTGCCAGTACGCCAACTGACGCGCCTGCTCCCCCGCTTCCAGCCACCGGCGCTGCCACAGGGCGTAGTCGCTGTATTGGATCGGCAACGCCTGTAGCCGGGGCTGCTCATTGCGCTCATGGGCGTCGTAGCAGCGGATAAATTCGTCGATCAGCACGTTCATCGACCAACCGTCGGAGACGATATGGTGCAGGGTCAGCAGCAGGACATGCTCCTGCTCATCAAGCTTGAGCAGTTGCACGCGCAGCAGCGGGCCGTTCTCCAGGTCGAACGCCAGCAGCGATTGCCGGGTTGCCGCGTCGTTGACGGCCGGCTCGCGCGCATCAGCCGGCAATGTGCTGAGATCCACCTGTTCGATGACCAGCGATGGCACTTTGGCGACTTGCGCCAGGCGATCGTCCGCCTGGCGCTGGAACACCGTGCGCAAGGTTTCATGGCGCGCCACCAGGCTGGCGAAGGCTTGCTCCATCGCCAGCACATTCAGCGCACCCTTGAGCCGCACGGCACCGGGCAGGTTGTAGGCACCGCTTGCCGGGTCCAATTGCCAGAGAAACCACATGCGCTGCTGGGCGTAGGACAGCGCCTGGCGATCCTCCACTTCCACTCCTGCCGGAATCGGAAACCGGGAAAAATCCACGCCTTCTTTCTGCAGGGCCTGCAGGAACAATTGGCGTTTTTCCAGGGGCAGTCCGATAAACCGGCGAGCAAGTTTCAAGGAGTCTTCAGCATTCATTTCTTGGGGTCCGGAGCAATAGGCGGGAAGCACAAAGGCACGTCGTCCCTATAAAACGAACCGGGAAGGGAAAAATTAGCGGGGGGGTTGGGACCGGTATCTGCTGGAACGCAGCGACCGGGAACGGTCCTACACAAAACCCGTACGCAACTGATGTTGCGAGTGAAATGCCTGGCCTAGGGTGAGCGGCGCCAGGTCACCGAACTGTTGCAGTCAGGAGAAACCGCTCAATGAATCGTGCTTTGAAATACAAGGGGCACACTGGATCAGTTGAAACCAGCGTCGAGGACAATTGCCTGTTTGGCAGAGTTTTGCATATCGACGCGCTGGTTAGTTACGAAGGACAAACCGAAGCAGCAATCGAAACTGCCTTTCGGCAGGCGGTGGACGACTTTCTGGAAAGGGCAGGCACAGGGGCCGCATCAGCCCAACCGCCGATACCCTACCAACGCTGATCCCAGCACCACCGCCCCCGCCATCAGCGCCACCCAGAACCCACGGGTGGCGCCATAGTGGTCAATCATCCAACCCGAACTGGCGGCCCCCATGGCCACGCCGATGCTCAGGCCGGTGATCAGCCAGGTCATGCCTTCGGTCAGGCGGCTGGGTGGGACGATCTGCTCCACCAGGGCCATGGACACAATCAGGGTCGGCGCGAAGAACAAGCCGGAGACGAACACCGTCAGCGCCAGGCCGGGAATATTGCTCACCAGCAGCAGCGGCAATGTGCTCAACGCGGTCGCCACACCGCAGAACAGGAACTGCCGGGGCAACGGCGCCTTGCGCTTGAAGGCGCCGAAAGCCAGCCCGGCCAGGCACGAACCGATGGCATACACCGACAACACGATGCTTGCCGCGGCCGGCTGGCCTTGCTGCTGGGCAAAGGCCACGCTGACCACATCCACGACGCCCACGATCACCCCCATGGCCAGCAACAGCACCATCAGGATCAACACCGAGGGCGAAGCGATCAGCCAGCGGCCATGATGGCTCTGGTGTTCGTGGACCGGCGGCTCGGTTGCGCGTTGCAGCACAAAGGTGGTGACGCCCACCGCCAGCAGCAAAGCCGCAACCAACGGCCCGGCCTGCGGGAACACCACCACGCACAAGCCGACCGATATCGGCGGGCCGATGATGAAGCACACTTCATCCAGCACCGATTCCAGCGCAAACGCGGTTTGCAGCTTGGGTTGGCCGCGATATAACGCGGTCCAGCGCGCCCGCACCATGGCCGACATATTGGGCATGCAACCGGCGAAGGCCGCGAATACGAACAGTGTCCAGTCAGGAGCTTGCACATAGGTGCACAGCAACAACAGCAACAAGGCCCCGCCGCCGATCAACGCGGCAATCGGCAGGACCCGGCCCTGGCCGTAACGGTCAACCAAACGTGAAACCTGCGGCGCACACAAGGCCGTGGCCAAGGCAAACACCGCCGCCACCGAGCCCGCCAGGCCGTAACCGCCGTGCACCTGCGAGAGCATCGTGATCAGCCCAATACCGGTCATGGACACCGGCATGCGCGCCAACATGCCGGCCAACACGAAAGCGCGCGAGCCAGGCGCCTGGAACAGCTCGGCGTAGGGATTTGCCATCAATCAAACGTCTTGTTTTGTGGATTTGTGCAAGCTTGTATCACACCAAGCGCTTGATCTGCTTGTGCCGCCATACCACTCGATAATACGCAGTCTGCAAGGCCAGCATTGCCAGGTAGGTCACCGGAAACGCCATCCACACCCCTTCCAGGCCGAAATGCGCATTGAACAGGTACGCCATCGGCAGCTCAACGCACAGCACACAGAAGATCGAGATGGCGACCGGCATCAGCACCACGCCGCTGGCACGCATGATCCCGCCGATCACCGCCTGGAAACCGAAGACCAGCACGCTCCACAGCATGATGTGCAGCAGGTGTTCGGCGTTGACTCGCGCAGCCTCGTCGGTGATGAACAACCCCAGCAGCCAATGCGACAGCAGGTAGCCGAGCACGATCAAGCCACCGGTCAGGCAGGTATTGATCAGCAGGCCCGTGCGCAGGATCGGCCCGATACGTTCCAGGCGCCCGGCACCGATCGCCTGGGCGCCCAGGATCGAGGCGGTAATGGCGATCGACAATGCCGGGAATTGCACATAGTTGACGATCTGCGTCACCGCGCCATACGCCGCCGTGGCCTGGGAACCGTGGCCGTTGACCAGGGCGAGAATGACCAACTCCGACAGCGACAGCACCACCATCTGCAAGCCGGTGGGCAGGCCGATACGCAGGACTTTACCGAGAATCACGCGGTCCAGGCGCAAGGCGCCGAGCAACTCACGGTCCGGCGCCATCACATGGTTTTTATGCCGCAGGCGCAGCATCAGGAACAGCATCGCCAGGGTGTTACCCACCAGCCCTGCGTACACCGCGCTCTGGATACCCTGGGGCGGCAGGCCGAGCCAGCCGCGAATCAGCGCCGGTGTCAGCAGCAGGCCGGCCAACGTCGACACCATCAGCGCCAGCAGCGGCGAGATCGTGTCACTGACGCCGCGCAACAACTGGGTGTAGAGGATGAAGACCAGCAACAGCGGCATGATCAACATCATCATCTGGGCATACCCGACGGCCTCCTCCAAGACATCAACCGGCGTGCCCAACGCCTGCAAGGCCGGGCGCGCAAACAGGCTGCCCAGCACCGCCGCGACCAAGCCTACCAGCGCGCCCAAGGTCAGGGTGGCGCCAGTGATCACCTTGACCATTGAGGTTTCCTGGGCACCCCAGGCCTGACCGATCAGCACCGAGGCGCCCGCCCCCAGACCGATCACCAGGGCAATAAAGAAAAACACGATGGGGAACATCCCCGACACCGCTGCCAACGCCTGGGTGCCGAGCATCTGCCCAACGTAGATACCGTTGAGGGTGCCGGAAAAGCTCTGTAGAAAGTTGGACAGCACCATCGGTGCCAGAAAGAGCAGGTAGATCTGCCAAAGCGGGCGTTGCAAGGGGCTTTGCATGAAAAACGGGGCCTCGGGTCACTAAAGCGTCCGAGGGTTATACCGCAATTGGATCCCATCTTCCTGTGCTTTTGGGCGCCGCCTTGCAACAGGCATGCGGCAAGCGCCGGCTCAAACTCAGCCCGCAGGGGGCTGGTTCAAGGGTGAAGCGCCTGCCCTACTCCGCTATCTCTTTTCGCCGCCGTGGGGCAATTGCCCCACCGGGCACGCGGAGACACCTACCGTGCTGCGAGTGAACTGCTCGACAGTCTCCTGCGCCTTTCGTGCGTCCAGCACCCAGGTGCGGTAGAACTCGAACGGACAGTCCGCCACGCCCCTGTCGCCGTCCCCCGAGGCATGCATGCCGGTGTAGCCACGGTGCAGCAGCTTGAACAGATGGTTCTGCGACTGGTCATTGGCCCGTGCATCGCGAATCTGCGACACCGACAGCTGTGCATACTGGATACCCGTTTCCTCCTCGCCACATTCGCCCAGGGTACGTCCGTCGAAGCCAATGATTGCCGAGTGGCCAAAGTACGCATACACACCGTCGAACCCGGCCGCATTGGCCACCGCCACGTAGCAGTTATTCGCCCAGGCCATGCTCTTGGACATCTGCACCTGCTGCTCCTTGGCCGGGTACATATAACCCTGGCAACGCACGATCAGCTCGGCGCCTTTCATCGCGCAGTCGCGCCAGATCTCCGGGTAGTTACCGTCATCGCAGATGATCAGGCTGATTTTCATGCCCTTGGGCCCGTCGCAAACATAGGTGCGATCCCCCGGGTACCAGCCTTCAATCGGACACCAGGGAATGCACTTGCGATAACGCTGCACGATCTCGCCGAGGTTATTGATCAACACCAGCGTGTTGTAAGGCGCCTTGTGCGGATGCTCTTCGTGGCGCTCGCCGGTCAGGGAAAATACACCCCAGGTATTCGCCTGGCGGCAGGCCGCCGAGAAGATTGCGGTTTCCTCGCCGGGAATACTCGCCGCGGTAGCCATCATTTCTTCAGGGTCGTACATGATGCCCATGGTGCTGTACTCGGGGAACACCACCAGGTCCATGCCGGGCAGGCCCTGCTTCATGCCGACAATGATCTCGGCAATTTTCTTGGCGTTATCGATGACTTCGGCCTTGTTGTGCAGGCGCGGCATCTTGTAGTTCACCACCGCTACACCGACGGTGTCCGGGCTGCTGGAAATGTCGCCATGGCGCATTGCAATGCTCCTGTTCTAGTGACTGATCATCCACGGCCGTGGGCCGGTCCTGGTCTTGAGCCCCAAGGGATTGGCCTTGCTCGGCACGACTTTTTTACTCGTACCGCAGCAACTGCAACCGACCGGGTGCCTGCGACTTTCCTGGTATTCGCCGACAGTTTGCGGCGCGTGGGCGCTGCGCTCGTTGCCGGCGATAGCCTTGCGCTGGTTCGCCGACAGGGTTTGCAGCGCCGGGGCCGATACCAGCAGTTGCCCGCCAGGTCCTTCACAGTACGGGCATTGGCTGGGTTCGTTGCGCTGCGCCATTGGGCGCAACATCGTGAAAGTGCCGCAGCTGTCGCAGGGGTATTCGTAGGTCGGCATGGCTACAGGTCCAGGGCGATGGGCAGGTCGATACTGCCGTCGAGGAACCGGGTCGGGCCGTTGGCGCTGGGGTTGATGTCGAACTCGAAGATTTCCGTCGGCAACCACAAGGTCGCGCAGGCATTCGGGATGTCCACCACGCCGCTGATGTGCCCTTGCACCGGCGCGGAGCCGAGCAGCGCATAACCCTGGGCCGGCGAGTAGCCGAACTTGGTCAGGTAGTTGATCGCGTTCAGGCAGGCCTGGCGGTAGGCGACGTTGACATCCAGGTAGTGCTGCTGACCCTGTTCGTCTACCGAGATACCTTCGAAGATCAGGTAGTTCTGGTAGTTCGGCGTGATCGGGCTCGGCTTGAACACCGGGTTCTTGATCCCGTACTTGGCCATGCCGCCCTTGATCAGCTCGACTTTCATATGCACCCAGCCGGCCATTTCGATGGCGCCGCAAAAGGTGATTTCGCCGTCGCCCTGGCTGAAGTGCAAATCGCCCACCGACAGTCCCGCGCCTTTGACATAGACCGGGAAGAAGATCTTCGAGCCCCGGGACAGATCCTTGATATCGCAGTTACCCCCATGTTCACGCGGTGGCACCGTACGCGCGCCGGTCGCGGCGGCATCATCACGCGCCTGGCCTTTCATCTTGCCCATATGGGCTGTGGCGGCCAGCGGTGCATTGGCCAGTGGCGGGACACGGGTCGGGTCAGTGTCGATCAGTTCCTGTTCGCGGCGGTTCCAGTCGGCGAGCATCACCGGATCGGGCAGGCAGCCGATCAGGCCGGGATGAATCAGGCCGGCGAAGTTCACGCCGGGAATGTGCCGCGAGCTGGTGAACATGCCTTTGAAATCCCAAATCGCTTTTTGCGCATGGGGGAAGTGATCGGTGAGAAAGCCGCCGCCGTTCTGTCGCGAAAAAAACCCATTGAAGCCCCACTGGGAATCCGCCTTGGCGCCGATATCCAGCAAGTCGACCACCAGCAGGTCCCCCGGCTCGGCGCCGTGCACACCTACCGGCCCGGACAGGTAATGCACGGTGGACAGGTCCACATCGCGCACATCACTGGCGTCGTCGTTGTTCTTGATCGCGCCGGCGGTCCAGTCGTAGGTTTCAAGGATGAAGTCATCACCCGGCTTGACCCAGCACGCCATCGGGATATCCGGGTGCCAGCGGTTGTGGATGTGCTCGTTCTCGGTAACAGGCTGGTTGAGGTCGACTTTGATCAGTGTTTCGGTCATGGACTGGCTCCTGGGAAGGATGACAAGGCGTGGGATCCAGTCTCAGGCGGCCAGGAAAAACGGGAAATACGTCGGATGACGTATGAATCCAGGTTTTATTCCATCAATTTGCTCGATGATGGTTTAAGTATTTACTGATTGGACCCGTGGCAGGCAGATCGATAGATTCGCGGTACAGATAGCTTTTAGCCATCACTCCTTGCCCTCCCGAATATCGAGCTTTCCATGAAAAAACCTATGTCGTTGGCGATGCGCATCGGACTGGGCTTCGCGTCCACCCTGTCGTTACTGGTGCTGATCACTGCGGTCGGTATTCAACGCGTGGGCTTTATCGACAGCACGCTCAAGGATGTCGGCGAAAAAGCCGCCGTGGTCCAACGCTACGCGATCAACTTCCGTGGCAGCGTGCACAACCGCGCCATCGCCATTCGCGACGCGGTACTGGTCAAGGATGAGACGACGCTCAGCCACCACTTGGCCGAGATCGAGCAACTCAAACGCGATTACCAGGACTCGGCGGTGCTGATGGATCGCCTGTTCGCCCAGACCACGGCCGGCGCCGAAGAATCCCGGCTTCTGGGGGATATCAAGGCCATCGAGACCCAGGCCCTGGCCTCCACCGAACGCGTGATCAGCCTGCGTCGCGGCAATGACATTGCCGGCGCCCAGGAGCTGCTGCTGACCCAGGCATCGCCGTACTACACCGAATGGCTCAAGCGCGTGAATGCATTGATCGACTTCGAGGAAGCCCAGATCAAGCAACGCCTGGACACGGTGCAATCGGCAGCCGGCAATTTTGCCGTGCTGATGCTGCTGGCCAGTGCCGTGGCAATCGTCTTGAGTGTGCTGGTATCGCTGCTGATCATTCGCCAGGTCAAGGCGACCCTCGGTGCCGAGCCGGAAGAAGTCGCCCAGGCGATCCGTCGCCTGGCCAATGGCGATTTGAACCAGCTCATCGAAACCCGCTACCCCGATAGCGTGATGGGCATCCTGAAAAACGCCCTGGCGCGTCTGCGCGACACCATCACCGAAGTACGCTCGGCGGCCCAGGCGCTACGCCACTCCTCGGTCACCCTGTTGACGGTGGCCAGTGACAACCGCCAGCAGATCACCCTGCAAACCAGCGAGGCCCAGCATGTAGCGGCCGCGATCACGCAAATGGCCGCCTCGGTCAGCGAGGTTTCGGGCTACGCCTCGACCGCATCGAAAGCGACGAGCCTGGCGGATGCCGAAGTGGACAGCGGCCATCGCCTGGTGGGCGAGGTCACCGTGGCCATCGAGGAGCTGGCGACGATCCTCGACCAGGCCACCAGCCGGGTAAACCAGGTTTCCAGTGACAGTGAAAACATCGAAACCGTGATCGAAGTGATCAACGCGATTGCCGCCCAGACCAACCTGCTGGCACTCAACGCCGCCATTGAGGCGGCGCGGGCCGGTGAACAGGGTCGTGGTTTTGCGGTGGTGGCCGACGAAGTCCGCTCGCTGGCGACGCGCACCCAGGCGTCCACCCAGGAAATCCGCGACATGATCGGCAAGCTGCAAAGCGGCACCCAGGACGCCGCCGGCATCATGCAACGCAGCCGCAGCCTGGCCCAGGTCACCGTGGCGCAGACCCGCGACTCACAAGCGGCACTGGGCAAGATCAGCCAGGAAGTGGGCGCGATCAACGCGATGAATGCGCAGATCGCCAGTGCCGCAGTCCAGCAAAGCGCCGCCGCCGAAGAAGTCGCGCAGAACGTCACACGCATCCACAGCTCCACCGTGCAGTCGGCGGCCCGTTCCGAACAGGTAGAAAACTCCAATCATGAACTGGTGGAGCTAGCGGACCGCTTGAGCACCCAGGTGGCGTTTTTCAACGTGGCCTGAAGTTTGTCGCGCTTGATCTGCAAGAGCTTGCAGGTCAAGCGCGCAGCACTTTTCACACCGACAGATAGCGGCTGATCGTCGCTTCGTCGACCCGGTCCCGGGTCTCTTCGATCACAAACCGCCCCTTCTCGATCACCAGGAAGCGGTCGGCGATGTCCAGGGTGAACGACAGCACCTGCTCCGAGACCACGATAGTCAGGTCGCGCAGGTTGCGAATCTCCTTCAGCGTGCGCGCAATGTCCTTGATGATCGACGGCTGGATGCCCTCCGTCGGTTCATCCAGCAACAGCACCTTGGGATTGGTCGCCAACGCACGGGCGATCGCCAACTGTTGTTGCTGGCCGCCGGAGAGGTTGCCACCCTTGCGCGATTGCATGTCGTAGAGCACGGGGAACAGTGCGTACAAGTCTTCCGGCACTTTGCCGCGTGCCGACGCCGGCAGGCCGGTCTGGATATTCTCCAACACCGTCATGCTCGGGAAAATCATGCGGCCCTGAGCCACATAGGCGATGCCACGTGCCACCCGTTCATGGGTTTCCAGCGCCGACACATCGTGGCCGTCCACGCTGACCTGGCCTTTCCACTGCGGCAGGATGCCCATCAGGCTCTTGAACAGGGTGGTCTTGCCCATGCCGTTGCGGCCCATCACAGCGACGATTTCACGCTTTGCGACGTCCAGATGCAGGTCATGGAGGATCTGGCTCTGCCCGTAGCCGCAGGACAACTGGTCGATCTTGAACATACCTGTTTCCTCAGTGGCCCAAATACACTTCGATGACTTTCGGGTTGCTTTGCACCGACTCCATGCTGCCCTCGGCCAGCACCTTGCCCTGGTGCAACACCGTGACTTTGTGGGCGATGCTTTTGACGAACTCCATATCGTGCTCGATCACCAGCACCGAACGGCCCTGGCTGATGCGCTTGAGCAGCTCGGCGGTTTGCGCGCGCTCGTTGACGCTCATGCCCGCGACGGGTTCGTCGAGCATCAGCAACTCGGGGTCCTGCATCAGCAACATGCCGATTTCCAGCCACTGTTTTTGCCCGTGGGACAGCAGGTCAGCCTGTTGTTGCAGCAAGTCGCCAAGAAAGATCTCTTGCGCCACCGCTTCTACCCGTTGGATGACCTGGGCACTGCGCTTGAAGAACAGCGCGCCCCACACCTTGCGCCCCGCCGGGTAGGACATTTCCAGGTTTTCGAACACCGTGAGGTTCTCGTAGATCGACGGGTTCTGGAACTTGCGCCCGACCCCGGCCCGCACAATGTTGTACTCGCGCATCCTGGTCAGTTCCTGGCCATCGAACTGGATACTGCCGCTGGTGGCGCGGGTCTTGCCGCAGATCAGGTCGAGTACGGTGGTCTTGCCCGCGCCGTTGGGGCCGATCACCACGCGCACTTCATTGCGGTCGATATACAGGTTGAGGTTATCGACGGCCTTGAAACCGTCGAACGAAACGGTGAGACCTTCGATGGCCAGCACCGGTTTGTTCATTTCAAAACCGACGGCGGTCATGGTTGGGTCTCCAGGATCTTGGTGTTGGCCTTGGCTTTAATCGGGGCTTGCACTACCGGTTTGCGTCGCAACAGTTTCGCCAGCGCCTGGCGACCATGGCTGTCCCATAGCCCGGCGAGACCATTGGGGAAATACATCACCACCGCGATAAACAGCCCGCCCATCAGGTACAACCACAACTCGGGGAACGACTCGGAAAAGTACGTCTTGCCGTAATTCACCAGCAGCGCGCCGTACACCGCGCCCAGCAGCGACATGCGCCCACCCACCGCCGCAAAGATCACCATCTCGATCGATGGCACGATGCCCACGAACGAAGGCGACATGAAACCCACCTGCAAGGCAAACATCGCCCCGCCGATCGCCGAGAAGGCAGCCGCCACGCAGAACACGAAGATCTTGAAGCTGGCCACGTCATAGCCGGAGAAACGCACGCGCTCTTCCTTGTCGCGCATGGCCATCAGCAGCCGGCCGAGCTTCGACGCCAGGATGAAACGACCAATCAGGATGCAGCCGAACAGCAACCCGGCGTTGATGAAGTACAGGGCCATCTTCGCGCTGTCGGTGCGCAGGTCCCAGCCCAGCAGGGTCTTGAGGTCGGTGATGCCATTGACGCCCCCGGTCAGACCTTGCTGGCCGACGATCAGCACCGTGAGGATCAGCGCAATCGCCTGGGTGACAATGGAGAAATACACATCGCCCACGCGCCGCTTGAACAGCGCCATGCCGATGATGAACGCCAGCAGCACCGGCACCGCAATCACTGCCACCAGCGTGAAGCTGAAACTGTGGAATGGCTGCCACAACCACGGCAGTTCGGTGATCTGGTTCCAGTCCATGAAGTCCGGGATGCCCGGCGTCGATTGAATCTTGGTGCTTTCCGGGTCCGAGGCCTCAAGCTTGAGGAACATCGCCATGCAATAGCCGCCAACCCCGAAGAACACGCCCTGCCCCAGGCTGAGGATGCCGCCATAGCCCCAGCACAGCACCAGGCCGACCGCGACAAACGCGTAGGTCAGGTATTTGCCGACCATGTTCAGGCGGAACGCATCCAGGGTCAGGGGAAATATCACCAGGATCAACAACGCCAGCAACACGATGCCGATCAGGTTTTGCTGGCCGCCCAGCAGCTTGTCTAAAGCCTTCATCCGGTCGCCTCTACTTGCGCACTTTGATGGAGAACAACCCTTGCGGGCGCAGCATCAGGATCAGAATCACCGAGGACAAGGTGAGCACCTTGGCCATCGAGCCACTGAGAAAAAACTCCGACAGCGATTGGGTCTGGGCAATCACGAACGCCGAGGCGATGGTGCCGAACAGGCTTTGCGCGCCGCCGAACACCACCACCAGGAAAGTGTCGACGATGTACTGCGAGCCCGCCGTCGGCCCGGTCGAGCCAATCGTGGTGAATGCCGCGCCGGCCACACCGGCCACGCCGCAGCCCAGGGCGAAGGTCATGCGGTCGACCTTGCGCGTATTGATACCCACCGCACGGCTCATCAGACGGTTCTGCACCGTGGCGCGTACCTGCAAGCCCCAGCGCGAACGGTAGAGCATCAGGAAGATCGCAGCGGTGAGCAGCAGGGTCAGGCCCATCATGAACAGGCCGTTGCGCGGGATCTCGATGGCATCGGTGAAGTTCACCGACCCCATCAGCCACGCCGGTGGTTCTGCGCTGACTTCACGGGCACCGAATACCGACCGGAAGGTCTGTTGCATCACCAGCGACAAGCCCCAGGTGGCAAGCAAAGTGTCCAACGGGCGCTTGTACAACCGGCTGATCATCGCCCATTCCACCAGCCAGCCAATGGCACCGGCGACGAGGAATGACAGGGCGATGGCGAAGAAGAAGTAATAGGGTTGGAAGCTCGGTGCAAAGTGCGCCGTGAGGCTGGAACACACGTAGGTGGTGTAGGCGCCGATGGTCAGGAACTCACCGTGGGCCATGTTGATGACGCCCATCTGGCCAAAGATGATCGCCAGCCCCAATGCCATCAGCAATAGCACGCAGAACACGGACAAACCGTTGAACCCCTGCATCGCCGCGATGGCTCCAAATTCCGATAGCCATTCCATGATGATGGTCTCCTGCAGAGAAATGAAATGCGGGCTGCCTTGGCTTTATGTGGGAGGTGGCATTAGGGCAAGCCACCTCCCACAGGTGAAACCCGTTACTGGTAGCCTTTCGGGAATGGGTTCGGCTCGATCAGGTCCGACTCGTAGATCACCTTGAACTGGCCGTTCGGCTGCACTTCGCCGATGCGCGACTTGCTCCACAGGTGATGATTCTCGTGGATCTTCACATAGCCTTCCGGCGCGGTTTTCAGTTCGATGCCCGGGGACGCGGCCACCACTTTATCCACGTCGAAACTGCCGGCCTTCTCCACCGCCGCTTTCCACAACCATGGGCCGAGGTAGGCTGCCTGGGTTACGTCGCCGATCACCGCATCCTTGCCGTACTTGGCCTTGAAGGCTTCGACGAAGGCTTTGTTGTTAGGATTGTCCAGGCTCTGGAAGTACTTCATCGAGGCATAGAAACCGGCCATGTTCTCGCCGCCGATGCCGAGCAGTTCGTCTTCGGTGACCGACAGGGTCAGCAAGGTCTGCTTGGAGGCATTCACGCCTGCGGCATTGAGTTGTTTGTAGAACGCCACGTTGGAACCGCCCACCACGGCGGCAAACACCACGTCAGGCTTTTTCAGCTTGACCTTGTTGATCAGCGAACCGAACTGGGTGTTGCCCAAGGGGTAGTAGTCTTCGCCGACCACGGTGCCGTGCAGTACGTTTTCAATGTGCTTGCGCGCGATCTTCATCGAGGTGCGCGGCCAGATGTAGTCGGAGCCGACCAGGTAGAAGGTCTTGGCGCCCTTGGTCTTGGCGATCCAGTCGAGGCTGGCGAGAATTTGCTGGGTGGCTTCCTGCCCGGTATAGATCACGTTTTTCGACTGTTCCAGGCCCTCATAGAAGGTCGGGTAGTACAGCAGGCCGTTTTCTTTCTCGAAGATCGGCAGCACGGCTTTGCGCGAGGCCGACGTCCAGCAGCCGAACACCGCGGCAACCTTGTCGTTGACCAGCAGTTTCTTGGCTTTTTCGGCGAAGGTCGGCCAGTCGGAGGCACCGTCTTCCTGAATGACCTTGATCTGCCGTCCCAGGATCCCGCCCGAGGCGTTGATCTGTTCGATGGCCAGGCGCTCGGCCTGGATCGAGCCGGTCTCGGAAATAGCCATGGTGCCGGTGGCCGAATGCAATTGGCCGACGGTGACTTCGGTGGGGGTCACGGCCAGGCCTTCGTTATCGGCCAGCACGCCCTGGCTGAACAGAGCGGCCGCCAGCAATGACAAGGCCAACAGCGGTGTGGAGCGGATCAATCGTATTGCCATGGGGCGACTCCTCTGCAATGAGGTGTCCAGCATGGCGGCAGTCATCCGGCTCGGGTATACGCAGCCTGACGTAACGGTGTACGTCATTTGACGTATGCCGCGGCGCACCAATCCAGGGCAGGATCACGCTCCCCCAGGCACTGGAGATCCCCTGTGAGAGCGGGCTTGCTCGCGAATGCGCGGTAGCTGTCACCCCATCAGCTACAGGCACACCGCATTCGCGAGCAAGCCCGCTCGCACATTTGGATCTGGGTGCCTGTCGGGGCATGGAATTTGCTGATCAATCTCGCCCACTTCCCGGAGCCTTCCACCGTGCAGCCCCCTCCCGGTACCCAGCGCATCATCAAGATCCGCCGCGACTACAACACCTGGGTCGCCGACGAGACCATGGAAGACTATGCCCTGCGCTACACCCCCAAGTCCTTTCGCAAATGGTCGGAACTGCGCATTGCCAACACGGCCCTCGGCGCGGTGTCGTTCCTGGCGCTGGAAGCCATCGGCGGCGTGCTGGCCTTGAGTTACGGCTTCACCAACACCTTCTGGGCGATCCTCGCCATCAGCCTGATAATTTTCTTGAGCGGCCTGCCCATCAGCTACTACGCCGCGCGCTACGGTGTGGACATGGACCTGCTCACTCGCGGTGCCGGCTTCGGTTACATCGGCTCGACTATCACCTCGCTGATCTACGCCAGCTTCACCTTCCTGTTCTTTGCCCTGGAAGCAGCGATCATGGCCCTGGCCCTGGAGCTGTATTTCCATATCCCGCTGGCCCTGGCCTATGTGATCTGCTCACTGCTGGTGATCCCGTTGGTGGCTTACGGCGTGACCCTGATCAGCCGCCTGCAATTGTGGACGCAACCGATCTGGCTGCTGTTGCTGGTGTTGCCCTACGGCTTTGTGGCGTGGAAAAACCCCGACGCTTTCAGCGACTGGACCAGCTTCGTCGGGCGCAACGCCGACGGCGGCGATTTCAATCTGCTGGCGTTCTGCGCCGCCTGCACCGTTGCGCTGTCGCTGGTGACGCAGATCGGCGAACAGGTGGACTACCTGCGCTTCCTGCCGGAAAAAACTGCTGCCAACCGCAAGCGTTGGTGGGCCGCCCTGCTGTGTGCCGGCCCCGGCTGGATCGTCCCCGGCGCCTTGAAGATGTTCGGCGGGGCGTTCCTGGCATTTCTCGCGCTGCAACATGAAATCCCCATGGAGCGCGCCGCCGAACCGACCCAGATGTACCTGGTCGCGTTCCACTATGTGTTCAGCTCACCGGAATGGGCACTCGGCGCCATGGTGTTGTTCGTGTTCATTTCGCAGATGAAGATCAACCTGACCAATGCCTATGCAGGCTCGCTGGCCTGGTCCAACTTCTTTGCCCGGGTCACCCACAGTCACCCCGGCCGTGTGGTGTGGCTGGTGTTCAACGTGGCCATTGCGCTGATGTTGATGGAGTTGGGCGTGTTCGATGTGATCGATCAGGTACTGGGGCTCTATGCCAATATCGCGATTGCCTGGATCGGCACCCTGGTGGCCGACCTGGTGATCAACAAGCCTTTGGGCCTGTCGCCCAGGCACATCGAGTTCAAGCGCGCGCACCTCTACGACATCAACCCGGTAGGCGTCGGCTCGATGCTGATTGCCTCATTGCTGTCGATCCTCGCGCACTTTGGCCTGTTCGGCGCCCTGGCCCATGCCGCGCCGCCCTTCGTGGCACTGGGTACCGCGCTGGTGATGGCGCCGCTGTTGGCCTGGCTGACCCAGGGCAAGTACTACATCGCCCGTACCAGCGACGTGCAGTTGATTCACCCGGTTGCCTGCGCGACGCACGCGGTCTGCGGGCTGTGCAGCAACCCGTTCGAGACGGCGGACATGGCGTTCTGCCCGGCCTATGGCACGCCGATCTGTTCGCTGTGCTGTTCGCTGGATGCGCGTTGCGGAGATCGTTGCAAGCCCCACGCCCGTTTAGTCACCCAGTTCGAAAGCGTACTGCGCTGGTTGCTGCCCAATACGCTGATGCCACGCCTGCATACCCGGTTGGCACATTACCTCGGATTGCTGATGGCGCTGGTGTTGATGCTCGCCGGTGCCTTGGCCTTGATCTATGTGCAGGCAGCGCAAGGCTTGCCGCATTCGGAAACCTTGTACCAGGCGTTCTTCAAGGCTTTCCTGACGTTATCCGTGTTGGCCGCGGTGCTCGCTTGGTGGGTGGTGCTGACCCGCGAAAGCCGTGGCGTGGCCCAGGAGGAATCCGACCGCCAGACCCTGCTGCTGATGCAGGAAATCGACGCCCACAGCCTCACCGACCAGGCGCTGCAACAAGCCAAGGAGGCCTCCGAAGCGGCGAATGCCGCCAAGAGCCGCTACGTCACCGGCCTGTCCCATGAACTGCGCACGCCGCTCAATAGCATCCTCGGTTTCACCCAGATTCTGCAGCGTGACAGCGCCATGCCCGAACAGCACCAGGATGCGCTAGCAACCATTTTGCGCAGCGGCTCGCACTTGGTCTCGCTGATCGACGGCCTGCTCGACGTGGCCAAGATCGAGGCCGGCAAGTTGCGCCTGGAACCCACCGAGATCCCCTTCCCCGAGCTGCTCCACGACCTGGAACAGATGTTCACTCCGCAAGCCCGGGACAAGGGCCTGCGCTTTCGCCTGGACTGCGTGGGCAAGATCCCCGCCGTGGTGCGTGGCGATGAAAAACGCGTGCGCCAGATTCTGATCAACCTGCTGGGCAATGCGGTGAACTTCACCGACAGCGGCGAGGTGTGCCTGAGGGTCAGCTATAGGCGCGAGACCGCCAACTTTGAAATCATCGACACCGGTATCGGCATCGACCCCGGGCAGTTGGAGCGGATTTTCCAACCGTTCGAACGCGGCGACCTGATGCGCCAGGGCAATGGCGTGGGCCTGGGGCTGACCATCACCCGCATGCTCACGTCCTTGATGGGCGGCGAACTGCGGGTCACCAGTGAACTGGACAAGGGCACCTGCTTCCAGGTGCGGCTGTTCCTGTCGCAGGTGCGTGCACCGCAAGCGGTGGTACATGTCGAGCACGACATCATTGGCTATCAAGGCACGCGACGGCGCATTCTGGTGGTGGATGACCATGTGGATCATCGCAAGGTGCTCAGCGGCATGCTCACGCCGCTGGGTTTCGAGGTGATCCAGGCCAGCAACGGCCAGGACGCAATCCGCCAGGTGGCGCTGCTGGCGCCCGACCTGATCCTGATGGACCTCTCGATGCCGACCCTGGATGGCTATGAAACCAGCCGCCTGATCCGCCGCAATGCGTTGTCCACCGCGCCGATCATCGTGATCTCGGCCAACGCGTTCACCGACGACCGCGAACGCAGCATTGCCGCCGCCTGCAACGATTACCTGGCCAAGCCCGTGCGCACGCCGGAGCTGCTCGGCTGCTTGCAACAGCACCTGGGCCTGCAATGGCTGCGGCGCACCCAAAGTCGGATACCACCGCCACCGCCCAGCGTATTGCCCAGCCCTGCAGACCTGGCTGAACTCGCCGAGCTCAGCGCCATCGGCTATGTGCGGGGCCTGCATGCCAAACTCGACACCCTCCTTGAACAGCGCCCGGACACCGAACCTTTTATCAGCAAGGTCCGCGGGCTGCTCAAGGGCTTCCGCCTGGATGAACTCAACCGAACCCTCAAGGAGGCCGCAGATGAATGCATTGACCAGTAATGAACCCGGCGTCGTGCTGATCGTGGACGACACCCCGGATAACCTGGCCATGCTCTCCGACGCCCTCGACGACGCGGGCTATATGGTACTGGTTGCCCTCGACGGCCTCAGCGCGTTGAACCGCGTGCAACGCCGGCGCCCGGACCTGATCCTGCTGGACGCGATGATGCCCGGCCTGGACGGCTTCGAGACCTGCCGTCGGCTCAAGGCGCAGCCTGCCAGCGCAGACATTCCGGTGGTGTTCATGACCGGGCTGACCGATAGCAAGCATGTCGTGCAGGGGTTTGAGGTAGGTGGCAGCGACTACGTGACCAAGCCGATCCAGACCGATGAAGTGCTGGCACGGGTGGCGGCACATTTGCGCACGTCGCGTATTTTGCTGTCGGCAAGGGAGGCACGGCAGCCGAGTGTACTGACGCTTGAAGATGCGCCGGCACAAAGGCTGCTGTCAGCCAGATTCCAGCTGACCGAGCGCGAGGTGGAGGTGTTGCGCTGGGTGGCGTGTGGGAAGACCAACCGGGATATCGGGGATATTCTGGGGTTGAGTCCGAGGACGGTGAACAAACATCTGGAGCATGTCTATGTGAAGCTCGGCGTGGAGACCCGCACGGCAGCCACGTCGGTAGCCCTGGCCGCGATCTAGACCTGTGCGGGGCGATAGGGGGTACCGCAAAAATGAGTTATCCCCCAAACGTCTGTGAAGGCCGGCGCAAGGTCGGATCAAACGGGTTGATCCGCGGCCCGATCGCCGCCGCTTCGCGCTTCAACAACTCCACCACCATCGGTAAGCGGCTCGGCCCCAGCCGGTCGCTGATGGTTGCCACACTCAACGCCGCCACCGCATGCCCCTCGCGATTGAGGATGGGCACCGCCAGCCCGGCCATGCCCTCCAGCACCCCGGTATTGCGCGCCGCATAGCCAAGCTGGCGCACGTTCTGCACCTCCGAGCGCAACAGCACTTCGTCATACAGATGGAAGTCCTTGAGGCGGGGCAAGTTGTAGCGGATCACCGTTTCGCGCTCTTCCTCCGGCAGGAACGCCAGGATCGCCAGGCTGCCCTGCCCCACACCCAGCGCCACGCGCCCGCCGATATCGCCGGTGAAGGTGCGGATCGGGTATGGACCTTCGCTGCGGTCAAGGCAAATCGCATCAAAACCGCTGCGGGCCAGCAAAAACAGTGAGTCGCCCAGGGACGCGCTCAGGCGCAGCAGGCTTGGCCGCGCCAGGTCACGCAGGTTGCCGGTCTTGCCCGCATTCGCTGCCAGCGCGAAAAACTCCAGGCTCAGGCGGTAGCGCTTGCTGCGCGCATCCTGCTCGACCATGCCCTCGTCCACCAGGCTGCGCAGCAGGCGGTGGGTAGTGGGCTGGGACAGGCCCACCTGCTGCGCCAGTTGGGTCACGCGTTCGCCGCCTTCCGGTACTGTACCCAGCGTGCGCAATAACGCAAACAGCCGAGACACACTGCCCGCGCCGACTTCCTTGCTCTCGATATTCCGCTCAGTGGAATCATTTTCCATCGAAAAGCCTCAACTATTCTGACCATTGAATAAAACTGAAAATAATACTTCATTCAGTGAAATTCCATCTTCCACCCTTCCGGCTCTTCGTCCTAATCTGCGTTCACAGGGGCGAAATGAACAACAATCGGCAGCCGACTTGAGATCGAGCGCCAACGCACCCGCGACACTTCTTTCGCATCTGCCCAAAACAAAAAAGCGCGTCTCGACGCGACTCAAAAAGGTGGAACGCACTATGGCATTTCTCCAACTCAACGCCTTGAGCAAACGCTATGGCGCCGTCGACGCAGTGGTCGCTACCGACCTTGCGGTGGAAAAAGGCGAATTCGTGTCCCTGCTCGGCCCCTCGGGTTGCGGCAAGACCACCACCTTGCAAATGATCGCAGGCTTCGTGGACGTCAGTGGCGGGCAAATCCTGCTCGACGGTCGCGACATCACTCACGCCAAGCCCGCCAGTCGCGGCCTGGGCGTGGTGTTCCAGAGTTATGCGCTGTTCCCGCACATGAGCGTGCGCGACAACGTCGCGTTCGGCCTGAAGATGCGCAAAGTGCCGGCCAGCCAAATCGCCACCCAGGTCAAAAACGTGCTGGAGCTGGTACGCCTGGCGCAACATGCCGAGCGCTACCCGCGCGAGCTGTCCGGCGGCCAGCGCCAACGGGTGGCCCTGGCGCGTGCGCTGGTGATCGAACCACCGGTGTTGCTGCTGGACGAACCGCTGTCCAACCTCGACGCCAGCCTGCGCGAAGAAATGCAATTTGAAATTCGCCGCATCCAGTGCGCCGTGGGCATCACTACCTTGATGGTTACCCACGACCAGGCCGAAGCGCTGTCGATCAGCGACCGCGTGGTGGTGATGCAGGCCGGGCGTGTGACCCAGATCGACGCGCCGTACACACTCTATGAGCACCCGCGCACCCGGTTTATCTCGGACTTCGTCGGCAAAGCCAACCTGTTGCCCGGCGACTACGACGCACTCGGCAACCCGCAAGTGCGCCAGGCAGGCGGCAGCGGTGAACTGACCCTGAGCCTGCGCCCGGAGAAAATCCAACTGGTAGACGCCGGCCTCGGCCGCCTGCAAGGCAGCGTGCGCGACCGCTACTTCTTCGGCAGTCAATGGTTGTACCGCGTCCAGACCCCGCTCGGCGAAATCACCGTGGCCTGCAGCAACGACGGCAGCGTGCCACTGGGCTGCGGCACGGCGGTGGGCCTGCAGTGGCAAGCCGAGTTGTTGCGCGTCTTGGCGGCGGATGAGGTGCGCCCATGAGTCGGGGCTACTTATTGTCGTTGCCGGCCCTGGCCCTGTTTACCGGGCTGTTGCTGCTGCCGCTGGGCTTGACCTTGGTGCTGTCGTTCAACGTGTTCGACTATCAGGTCGGCGTGAAGGCCGATGAGTGGACCTTGGCCCATTACCTGTCTTTGCTGCGCGATGCGTATTTCTACGAAATCTTCTGGCGCACCTTCTGGATCAGCGCCTTGGTGACCTTGCTGTGCGTGGTCATCGGCGTGCCCGAGGCCTACATCCTCAGCCGCATGGGCACCCCGTGGCGCTCGATTTTCCTGATCCTGATCCTCACCCCGCTGTTGATCTCGGTGGTGGTGCGCGCCTTCGTCTGGAGCTTGCTGCTGGGCGCCGACGGCTTGGTCAATCAAGTGATCCAGGCCCTCGGTGGGCGCCCGGTGAAGCTGTTGTACACGCCATTTGCCGTGATCATCGCGCTGGTGCACGTGATGCTGCCGTTCATGATCATTCCGGTGTGGACCTCGCTGCAAAAACTCGACCCGTCGGCTGAACAGGCGGCGCTTTCGCTGGGCGCAAGCCAGGCCACGGTGATGCGCAAGATCGTCTTGCCGCAGGTGATGCCCGGCGTGTTGTCCGGCACCTTGATCGTATTCGGCCTGGCCGCCAGCTCATTCGCCATTCCCGGCCTGCTGGGCGGGCGGCGCCTGAAAATGGTCGCCACCGTGGTGTACGACCAGTACCTCTCGGAACTCAACTGGCCCATGGGCGCGACCATCGCAGTGGTGCTGCTGCTGGTCAACCTGCTGATCATGCTGAGCTGGAACCGCATGGTCGAAAGCCGCTACAAAAAGTCCCTGGGGGTTTAAGCGCATGTCCAGAAACGGTCCTTTGGCCCTGGGTTTTCACGGCCTGGTGGTGCTGTTCATGATGGCTCCGCTGGTGGTGGTGTGCCTGGTGGCCTTCACCCCGGAAAACACCTTGAGCCTGCCCACATCGGGGTTTTCCCTGCGTTGGTTTCGTGCGGTGTTCGAGCGCGCGGACTTTATCCAGGCGTTCTATAACAGCCTGGTCCTGGCCTTCACGGCGGCAAGCCTGGCCACACTGATTGCGGTGCCCGCCGCCTTGGCCATCAGCCGCTATCAGTTCCCCGGACGCAATTTTTGCAGTGCCTTGTTCCTGTCGCCGATCATCATCCCGCACCTGGTGCTGGGGGTGGCGATGCTGCGTCTGTTTGCGCTGATGGGCGTCAACGGCAGCTTCACCTGGCTGATGCTGGCGCACGTGGTGATCATCACGCCGTATGTGCTGCGCCTAGTACTGGCGGCAGCCATCGGCATTGACCGCAGTGCCGAGCAAGCGGCCGAATCCCTCGGTGCCGGGCGCTTTACGCTGTTTCGCCAGATCACCCTGCCGATGATCCTGCCCGGCGTAGCCGGCGGCTGGCTGCTGGCATTCATCAACAGTTTCGATGAAGTGACGCTGTCGATCTTCGTCAGCTCACCGGCCACGCAAACGCTGCCGGTGCGCATGTACGTCTACGCCACCGAATCCATCGACCCCATGATGGCGGCGGTGTCGGCACTGGTGATCGGGTTGACGGCGGCCACCATGATTGTGCTGGACCGGGTCTACGGCCTGGACCGCGTCCTGGTGGGGAAACACTGATGGCGCTGTTCAAGCGATTGGCCGAAACCACGCGCCCTGCCCTGGCCTTTACCCTGGACGGGCAACCGGCCACGGGCCTGCTGGGCGACACCCTGCTCACGGCCATCCTGACCTGCGCCGACCACCTGCGGGGTAGCGATTTCAGCGCCGAGCGCCGCGCCGGGTTCTGCCTGATGGGCGCCTGCCAGGATTGCTGGGTGCGGTTGGAGGACGGGCGGCGCGTGCGGGCCTGCTCGACGCTCCTGGAAGAGGGCCAGGCCATCAGCCGCGACCCAGGGCGCCAAGCATGAAGCCGGTGGTGATTGTGGGCGCAGGCCCGGCGGGGATCAGTGCGGCGCGTACCCTGCTCGAGCATGGCATCAAGCCGTGCCTGATCGATGAAAGCCTGCGCGGCGGCGGGCAGATTTATCGACGGCAACCGGCGAACTTCCAGCGTTCGGCCAAGCAGCTTTACGGTTTTGAAGCGGGCAAGGCTGAGGCGGTACACCGCACGATGGATGAATTGGCGCCGTTGCTCGACTACCGGCCCGAAACCCTGGTGTGGAATGCCGAAGGCGGTCGCCTGGACCTGCTCCATCACGGCCGTGCCGAAAGCCTTGCGTACTCGCGCATCATCGTTGCCACCGGCGCCACCGATCGTATCCTGCCGGTGCCGGGCTGGACCCTGCCTGGGGTGTACAGCCTTGGCGCTGCGCAAATCGCCTTGAAGTTTCAAGGCTGTGCCATCGGTGAGCGCGTGGCGTTTTGCGGCAGCGGGCCGTTGCTGTATCTGGTGGCGTATCAATACGCCAAGGCCGGGGCCAACGTGGTGGCGGTGCTCGACAGCGCGCCCTTCAGCGCTCAATGCCGGGCATTGCCGGCGTTGCTCGGGCAACCGCTGACGTTGGCCAAGGGCTTGTACTACCGCGCCTGGCTCACGGCACATGGAGTTCCCGTACATCAGGGGGTGACGCTCAAGCAGATTGACGGTGAACAACGGGTCAGCGCCATCCGCTGGGCTGAACAGAGCCTGGCCTGTGATGCGGTGGCCTTCGCCCATGCGCTGCGCAGCGAAACCCAGCTGGCGGACCTGCTCGGCTGCGAATTTGCCTGGAACGCCCTGAATCGTGCCTGGTTGCCGCAACGCGACAGCGCCGGGCGCAGCAGTGCCGACGCGGTGTACCTGGCTGGCGACGGCGCCGGCATCATGGGCGCGGAGGCTGCCCACATGGCCGGTGAGCGGGCAGCCTTGGCGCTGCTGGATGATTTGGCTATCACCATTGATCAGCGCCGCGCCGCCTGGCTGGAGCAGCAGTTGGTGGGCATCCAGCGCTTTCGCCAGGGCCTGGAAACCGCCTTCCCCTTCCCGCAGCAGTGGGCAGCCGAGGCGCCCGATGCGTTGATCCTGTGCCGTTGCGAGGAAGTCAGCGTGGGCGATGTGCGCGCGGTGGTCGACGAAGGCCACTGGGAGATCAACCGGGTCAAGGCCCATTGCCGCGTCGGCATGGGCCGCTGCCAGGGCCGCATGTGCGGTTTGGCGGCGGCGGAAATCATTGCCGAACACAGTGGCCGACGCATTGAGCAGGTCGGGCGGCTGCGCGGCCAGGCACCGATCAAGCCACTGCCATTTGGCGTGCAGGTGCAACCATGATCGACGTCATTGTGCTGGGGGGTGGCATTGTTGGCGCATCGGCGGCCCTGATGCTCGCGCAGCGCGGCCAGCGCGTGGCGCTGCTGGAACGGGACTTTTGCGGCTCCCATTCCAGCGGTGTCAACTATGGCGGCGTGCGGCGTCAGGGTCGGCCATTGCATCAACTGCCGCTGTCGCAACGCGCCCATCAGCTCTGGGCGGACTTGCCGGGGTTGATCGGTATCGATGGCGAGTACGTGCGCTCCGGGCATCTGAAGTTGGCGCGCAGTCACGCGGATTTCGCCGCGTTGCAGGCTTACGCAGACCAGACGCGAGGATTCGGCCTGGGCTTGCAACTGCTCGATCACGCGCAGCTGCGCGCCATGTTCCCTTGGGTGGGCGACATCGCGGTCGGTGCTTCGCTGTGCCCCGAGGACGGCCATGCCAACCCGCGCCTAGTGTCGCCGGCCTTCGCCCGTGCCGCGCAACGCCTGGGCGCAACGATCTTTGAGCAGGCCGAAGTGATTGGCATTGAGCACGACGGAGCGTGTTTCCAGGTGCGCTGTGCCAACGGCCTGCACTTACACGCACCCTGGCTGCTGAACTGTGCCGGCGCGTGGGCCGGCACGGTCGCCGCACAGTTTGGCGAGCCGGTGCCCATCACTTCGGCGCACCCGGCGATGCTGGTGACCGAACCGCTGCCGGTGGTGATGACGGTGAGTACCGGCGTTGAAGGCGGTGGGATTTACGCGCGCCAAGTCGCCCGCGGCAATTGCATCCTGGGCGGCGGCCGCGGCTTCGCCCTGGGCCCGCTGACGGCGCGCCCAGGGCAAGCGGCCGTGCTGGAGATCTTGCGTAACGCTACTGAGCTGTATCCGTTTCTCCAGGGCGCGCAGGCGATTCGCACCTGGAGCGGCACCGAAGGCTACCTCCCCGATCATGAACCGGTGATCGGTCCCAGCAGCACCCAACCCGGCCTGCTCCACGGTTTCGGCTTTGCCGGCGCCGGGTTCCAGCTCGGCCCGGCGGTCGGTGAAGCCCTGGCGGACCTGGTCTGCACAGGCGCCAGCCGCCAACCCATTGCAGCGTTTTCCATTCGTCGTTTCCAAGCCTGAGAGGAAAAACATCCATGAGCCTACGTATTGCACTGTCCTGCTTGTCCCTCGCCACACTTGCTTGCACCGCCCAGGCGGCGCCCACGCTGTACCTGGGCATGAACGGCGGCACCATGGAGCGGGTGTACGCCGACAAGGTGCTGCCCGCCTTCGAAAAAGCCAATAACGTCAAGGTGGTGATCGTGCCCGGCACGTCGTCGGACATCCTCGCCAAGGTCCAGGCCAACAAAGACAACCCGCAGATGCACGTGATGTTCCTTGATGACGGCATCATGTACCGCGCCATCTCCATGGGCCTGTGCGACAAGCTCACGCCCAATCCGACCCTGGAGCAGATCCCCGCCAAGGCGAAGATCAAGGATCAAGCCGTGGCCGTCACGCTCGGCGTGACCGGCCTTGGCTACAACGCCAAGATGTTCAAGGAAAAAGGCTGGGCGGCGCCCACCTCGTGGATGGACCTGGCCGACCCGCGCTTCAAGGACAAAGTGGTGTTCCAGTCGCTGGCCTCCTCCACTTTCGGCCTGCACGGCTTCTTGATGTTCAACCGCATCCAGGGCGGCAACGAGAGCAATGTGGAGCCCGGCTTCAAGGCCTGGCCAAGCACCATCGGCCCGAATGTGCTGGAGTACATCGCCAGCTCCGCAAAAATATCCGAAATGGTGCAAACCGACGAAGCCGCCATCTTCCCGCTCACACCGACCCAGGTCACCACTCAGAAACTGCTCGGCATCCCGATGGAATATGCCCAGCCCAAGGAAGGTGCGGTGGTGCTGAACGTGGCCGAGTGCGTGATTGCGCGCAATGACCAGCCGGAACTGGCGCAGAAACTCGCGGCGTTTTTGCTGACCGCCGAAGCCCAGGCGCCGGCACTGGAAGAAGGCGACCAGATTCCGTCGAACCCGACCACCCCGACCACCGACAAGACCCGTGGCCGGGTGGAGGCCATGCAGGGTTACTTGCAGAGCGCAATTTCGATTGATTGGGACCAGGTCAACCAGGCGCGGCCGGAGTGGAACGCGCGCTGGAGCCGGTCGATCGAGCGTTGATCAGACAGGCGCTATCGGCAGCGCACGCTTGTGCGCTGTCTGGCGGTACGCCTTCTCGACGATTGCCCGCACCCGTTCAGTCACCGGTTCGCCCATCAGGTAGGCATCGATCTCGGCGTAAGAACAGCCATAGGCGTGCTCATCGAGCTTGCCCGGGGCCAGCTCTTCCAGGTCGGCGGTGGGGTGTTTGTGCACCAGGTTGCCCGGTGCGCCGAGGGCGCTGGCCAGCAGCCGGACCTGGGTCTTGGTCAGGCCCGACAGCGGTGCGAGGTCACAGGCGCCGTCACCGAACTTGGTGAAGAAGCCCATCAACGCTTCCGCGCCATGGTCGGTGCCCACCACCAAACCGTTGTGCAGGTTGGCCACCGCGTATTGGGCGACCATGCGTGCCCGGGCCTTGACGTTGCCCTTGATGAAATCGACATGGCTAGCGCTGGCCTCCGCGGCGCGCAGGCTGGCCATCAAGCCATCGACCGTGGCGGCAATGTTGAGCGTTTCGATCTGGTCCGGGGCGATGAAGTCCAGGGACGCCTGGGCGTCGCCTTCGTCGGCCTGGGTCTTGTAGGGCAGGCGCATGGCGATAAAGCTTGCGGCATACGCTTCGGCGCGCAGCTGCTCGACGGCCAGTTGGCAGAGGCGCCCGGCGGTCAGTGAGTCGACGCCGCCGCTGATGCCCAGCACCAACGCCGTGCAACCCGACTGGCGCAACGTGGACTTGATGAAGTCGATACGCCGCTGAATCTCGCGGGGCTCGCCGCCCTGGACCAGCGAGCGGTCGATGTTCAGTTCCTGAGCGATACGTTGCTGGGTTTGCATGTCACACCTCCACGCTGCCGACGTTGAATACCTGTGCTGCATACTGCAAGAACGAGGCGTCTTCGCAGACGTTCTTGATCGGGTCATCCGAGAACTTCACCACCGGCTCGCCGTGCACCCGCACCAGCTTCATCACGATGCTCAGCGGTTGCACACCGTCCACATCGCAGGCCAGGCTGGTGCCCATGCCAAACCCGAACCTGGCCTTGCCGCGCACGTGCCGCAGGATCGGCAGGCATTTCTCGAAGTTCAAGCCATCGGAGAACATCAGGTCCTTGGTCATCGGGTCGATGCCCAACTGTTTGTAGCGGGCCAGCACCTTGTCGGCCCAGGCGATGGGATCGCCGGAGTCCTGGCGCAGGCCGTCGTAGAGCTTGGCGAAATACAGATCGAAATCCTTGAGGAAGAAATCGGTGCTGATCGTATCGGTCAGGGCGATCCCCAGGCGGCCACGGTACTCACCCACCCAGTGCTCCAGCGCGGCGTTCTGGCTCTCGCGCAGGCGCCCCAGTTGCTGGTGCACCATCAGCCATTGGTGAGCCATGGTGCCGATCAACGGCAGGTCGAATTCGTAGGCCAGGTGCGCGTTGCTGGTGCCGACGAACTGGCCGGGAAAGTCGCGGCGCATGATGTCCACCACTTCGCGCTGGGCCTTGAACGACAGGCGCCGACGGGTGGAGAAGTCAGACACGCGCAAGTCGGCCAGCTCCTCGCGGCTGAGGTTTTTCTCCAGCCAGTCGAACTTCTGGTAGAGCTTGCGGGTGACGTCTTCCAAGGTGACGTCGGGGTATTTGTCACGGTTGCGCAGTTCGCTGACCAGCGCCAAGACCGGTTGTTCGAACATGATGCAGTGCAGCATCGGGCCGATAACCCGGATATTCAGTTGGCCGTCGACTTCGCTGACGTGGATATAGCGCAGGTTGAAACGGAACAGGCCGAGAAAGCGTTCGTAATCCGGCGTGAGGTATTCGCGAAAACGCGGGTTGAACAGAAAGCGCAATTCGCCTTCACGGGCCTGCAAGCCGGCCATGTTCTCAAGTTCAGCACGCAGTTGCGGGATCAAGTGGCCGAGCTTCTCCTTGGAGCGCACGATGAAGTTGTATTCCACATCGACGTTGGGGTACTGATGCAATACGGCCTGCATCATGGTGAAGGTGTAGTAGTCGGTGTCGAGCAAGCCCTGGATCACCGGGGTTTCGTAGTTGTAGGCACTTTCCATGGTGAGTCTCCTTAACGCGTGGCGTGTACTGCCAGTTCTTCGCGGGTGCTGCTGATGACGGCACCGGCCTTGAGCAATTCATTGACGGCCTGCACGCTGCCCTCCTCACTGATCCCCCGGCAGGCCGGCAGGTGCAGGACGACCTCCAGGCCGGCCTTGAGCAATTGCAGCGCGGTGGTCTTGACGCAGTAGTCCAGGGCCAGGCCGCCGACGATCACCCGCACGACGCCCTGGGCCTTCAAATACTCGATCACACCGGTGGAAAGCTTGTCGTGCAGGTCGTGATAGCAGGCACCGTAAGGGTGCAGATCGGGTTCGACGCCCTTCCAGACGAAGTAGTCGTAGTCATACGGAGTGGGCAATTCATCAAGCAGCGTAAAACCCTCGGTACCCGGCACGCAGTGGCTGACCCAGGAGAGGTCGGCGTGAGGCAGGCCGGTGGGTTGCAACATCGCGCTGGCCTCGGTCACCACCCACGGTGCGTGCGGGGTGTGGGCGTCCTTGCTGCCCACGCGGTGGCCGACAAGACTGGCCATGTAGTTGAGCTCGGCGCCGATCTGGTCGCCACCCGCCACCGGCAACTCGTTGGGGCACAGTGGCGTGAAGCTCTTCTGGGCATCGACATCAAATGAAGCGAGGGCGGTTTTCGCGAGGGTCATGGTGGTTCTCCTGTGGCCTGGAAATAAAAGTACACGTCATGTACTTTCATTGCAAGAAACATTTGTTTATCTATGCTGGAACCAGTACATGACATATCTGTTCGATTGGTTAGACTGTGCGCCACTGCCGTTGCGAAGGATTTCACATGCCACTTAGCCCTTACCTGCACACCGTCGACCTCTGCGCGCTGTTCTACTGCCGCGCCTCCGGCGAATTGAAACTGCTGCTCAATAAGCGCGACGCTGAACCCTTCGCCGGGCATTGGGCGCTGCCCGGCGTGGTGGTCAACGGCGACGTGCAAGACTTGAGCCTCAAGGATGCGGTGGAGCGTTTGCGGGTGAGCGCCAAAGTCGGCCTGGACCTGGCCTGGTGCGAGCAGGTCGGCACCGTGGGCGACGCGTTTCGCGACCCGCGTTGCTGGTCGTCGTCCACCTTCTACCTGGCGATCGTTGCGCAAGAGGTGACGCTGGCTGAACACCAGGGCTGGTTTTCACTGAATGCGCTGGCAAATGGCAGCATCAAGCTACCGTTTGACCATAACCTGATCGTCGCGGCAGTCCAGGAGCGGCTGTTTTCCAAGTCGCTGTACAGCAGCTTGCCGTTGCTGTTCCTGGGGAATGAATTCAGTGCGCCGGAAGCGACCACGATTTTTTCGCTGGTGCTGGCGCGGCCGGTGTTGAAAACCAGTATTCGTCAGCGTCTATTGAAGCTGACCGAGGCGGGATATCTGCGTGAGACCGGGCGCAAGAAGCACGGCGAAGGCGGCAGGCCCCAGGCGACCGTGCAGAACCTGAAGCCTGGAGCGGTGTATTTCTTTGATCGCAGCTTTGCTGAATAGACGCGGTCAGCTCATCCAGTTGCCACCGTCGACGTTGTAGGTTTGCGCAACCACATAGTCGGCGTCTTGCGAGGCCAGGAAGATCGCCATCCCGGTCAGGTCCTGCGCCGTGCCCATGCGCCCGAACGGCACTTCGGCGCCCACCCGCCTCTTCTTCTCGCCGGGTGCCAGCCCCTCATGCCGGGCGAACAACGCATCTACCCCGTCCCAGTGCTCACCGTCTACCACCCCCGGGGCGATGGCGTTGACGTTGATACCGTGCTTGATCAGGTTCAAGCCCGCCGACTGCGTGAGGCTGATTACCGCCGCCTTGGTCGCACAATAGATCGCCACCAACGGCTCGCCACGCCGCCCTGCCTGACTGGCCATGTTGATGATCTTGCCGCCATGGCCCTGGTTGATCATCTGCCGTGCGGCGGCTTGCAGCGTGAACAGCGTGCCGGCGACGTTGATCGAGAACAGCCGTTCATAGCTGTCGCGGGTGATCTCGACAATCGGCGCCAGGTCGAACAGCGCCGCGTTGTTGATCAGGATGTCGAGCTTGCCGGCATGGGCCACGACCGCGGCAATCGCCGCATCGATAGAGGCCTGGTCGGTGACGTCCATCGCCACCGCGTAAGCCTGTTGGCCCAATTCGAGCGCCGTGGCCTGGGCGCGTTGCAGGTTGATGTCGGCGATCGCGACGCTAGCCCCTTCGGCAATATAGGCCTGGGCAAAGGCGCGGCCGATACCGCGTGCCGATCCGGTTATCAGCGCGCTTTTACCTTGCAGTCGTTTCATGAGCGTGGTCCCTCGGGGGTCATAGGGGTGTTGTTGGAGCGTTATTGGGTAGCTGTTGGGTAGCTATTTGGGATAGCCGGCGCGCTTCATCTCGCGCTCGGTGGTCGACTGGGCCTCCAGCAATGCCTGGTCAACCGACATGCCGCCGGTGAGCGCCGCCGAGAACAGCTTGCCAACCGAGGTGCCGATGGCCTGGAACTCGGGAATCGTCACGTACTGGATCCCCACGTAAGGTACCGGTTGGGCCGAGGGGTGCGCAGGGTCAGCATGTTTCATCATCTCCAGGGTCACCTGGGCAAACGGCGCCGCTTTCAGGTAAGCCTGGTTGTAGGTGGACTGGCGGGTGCCTGGCGGCACGTTGGCGATGCCTTCCTGATCAGCCACCAACTGGATGTAGTCCTTGGATGTCGCCCACGTGATAAATGCCTTGGCCGCGTCCTTGTGCCTGGACGTAGCCGGGATAGCCAGGGACCAGGCATACAACCAGGATGAGCCTTTGTCGGTGACTTCGGTGGGGGCCGCCGCAAAACCCACGCTGTCGGCTACTTTGCTCTGGCTTTTGTCGGTGGTGAAGGAGCCGGCGACGCTGGCGTCGACCCAGATCGCGCATTTGCCGCTGTTGAACAGTGCCAGGGTTTCGTTGAAACCATTGCTGGAAACCCCAGGCGGCCCATAGTGCTTCAGGGTGTTGACGTAGTAGTTGGCTGCCGCCGTCCATTCGGGGCTGGTCAACTCAGGCTGCCACCGTTCATCGAACCAGCGTGCACCAAAGGCGTTGGCCATGGTGCTCAACAATGCGATGTTTTCGCCCCAACCCGCCTTGCCACGCAGGCACAGGCCGTATTGGTCCTGGTCTTTTGCCGTGAGCTTGGCGGCGAATTCGCCGAGCTGGGTCCAGGTCGGGTGCGCGGGCATCGTCAGCCCGGCCTGCTTGAACAGGTCGGTACGATAGTAGGTGAGCGTACTTTCGCCATAGAACGGCAAGGCATACAGGGTGTTGTTGACCGACAGGCCCTGACGCACGGCGGGGAAGATATCGTCGGCGTCGTAATCCGCCGGGAGTGGGCTCAGCGGTTCCAGCCAGTGTTTGGCGCCCCACAGTGGCGTTTCATAAGTGCCGATGGTCAGCACGTCGAACTGCCCGCCCTGGGTGGCGATATCCGTGGTGAGGCGCTGGCGCAACACGTTTTCCTCCAGCACCACCCAGTTGAGCTGGATGCCCGGATGCTGCTGCTCGAAGACCTTGGACAGACGCTGCATGCGGATCATGTCGCTGTTGTTGACCGTGGCGATGGTCACGGTGTCGGCGGCGTGGCTGGGCAAGGCCAACGCCAGGCCGGCCAGCACGAACAACGCTTGCGGGAGCTTGGACATAGCGGTTTCCACCTGTTGTTTTTGTTGTTGAGGGCCGATTACAGCAGCTTGACCAAACCCTCACAAACGCGTGGCGAATGCTCGACTGATACTTTTTTAACCTCATCGTCAAAATCAAAAAAGTATCGGCTCAGGGCGAAACCCTGGGTAGCGCAGAGGCTGCCGGTGCGCGTATTTTGAGACGTTCCCTTACTTGAAAAGAGGCATGAGCATGCCCGTCAGCCGCGCCGAACTGTTCGAGCATCGCCCCGCCGAACTTGAAGTGATCCTGCCCGAACCGGACCGCTGCTTTCGCTGGTTCGAACATGACTACCCTTACGACCTGGCGCGCTGGAACCACCATCCCGAGTTCGAAATCCACCTGATCCGCCAAGGCAGCGGCAAACTGGTCGCCGGGGATTACATCGGTGCGTTCAACGCCGGGCATGTTGCGCTGATCGGCCCGGACCTGCCTCACGACTGGATCGGCGACCTCGCCCCCGGCGAATACCTGAAGGGGCGCGACGTGGTGCTGCAATTCGACGGCGCCGCCCTCCTCGCCCTGCGCAAAAACCTGCCGGAGCTGGGCGATTTGCTCCCCTTGTTCGAACGGGCGCGGCGCGGCCTGGCATTCAGCGGCAGCACGGCCACGCAGGCGGCACAGTTGATCGAGGCCATCGGTCATGCCCAGGGCCTGCAACGGCTGATCCTGTTCCTGCAACTGCTCGACACCCTGAAAACCGCACCACAGCAGCAGGTTCAGACACTGGCCAGCCCCCGCTACGCCCCCACGCTGGATGCGCGCAGTGCCGAACGCATCAACCAGGCCTTCGACTACCTGATCCGGGAACTCACCGGCGACGTGCGCCTGTCGGTGATCGCCCGGCAACTGGAGATGAGCGAAGCGGGTTTCTCGAGGTTCTTCAAGCGCAACACCGGCCATGGTTTTATCGAGCTGATGCGCAAGTTCCGCGTGCAGCGCGCCTGCCGGTTGTTACTGCAAAGCGAGATGTCGGTGGCGGCTATCTGCTTTGAAGTGGGCTACGCCAACTTGTCCAACTTCAACCGGCACTTTCGGATCGAGATGAATCTGACGCCGAGTGAATATCGCCGTGAAACGGCGATGCGATGGTTCAACCGCACTGGCCTGTAGCGTCGGTTACCGGGCCAACGCGCTTTGTGCCAAGTAGACGACCTCAAGATTGATTTCTGCGCGCTGGCGTTCTCCGTCCTCAAGAAACCAGGCTGCCGATAATCCGGCATGCGCCACTACCCATTGCAGCAGGCGTGGGCGGGCGAGGCCGGCCATTTGTGCAATCACGTCAACCTGGCGGATGAAACGTACCGGGTCGTTACAGGTAGGCAAATCCGGGTTACAGATCAGATTGGCGTAGTCGTAACCGCGCTCGCCCATCACCCGCTTTGGGTCGATCGCCAGCCAACCCCGCGCACCGAAGTCGAGAATATTGTCGTGATGGACATCACCATGCAGCACCACGATGTCCTGTTGCGCCGCCAGCAACGCACGCGCCGTCGCTGCGCAGTCGAGCAACCTGCCGCCCTCATCCTCAGCCGCATTCCACAAAGACTGAAACCAGACGTCCAGGGTCAGTAACCCTTGCGGTGGCGATGGACGCGGCGCGTGCAGTCTGGCAACCGTCGCGCAGGCAATCCGACTGGCTTCGTCATCCTGACCCGTGAGCGCCATACGCATCAAGGAACCCGAGCCGGTGGCACGTTCCATCAACAACGCATCGTCATCATGGGCGTACACCTGCGCGGCGCCGTCGCCTGCCCACCAGCTCATCAACCGCCCACCGAGCTTTTCTTCCGAGGTATGGGCAATTTTCAACATCGCCGGGCAGCCTTGCCAGCGCACGGGCAGCAAGTGGCTGCCGGGCGTCACGATAGGCTCGCCGTCGGCACTCAGGTTCCAGGATTGCAAATAGCGTTCGAACATCAAGGAACTCCTTGGGTTAGCCCGTAAAAATGACACCCAGTCATTTTTGATCAAAAGGCCAGTTAATTCAGATTTTTTTCATAGTGCTCAACCCTTTGAGCAAAGTTGGTACGCCGCGTGCAAACGTTTGCGAAATGAACTTGGCAGCCAAGTTCACCTTACCCGAGCAATCGGGTTCAAACCGCGTACGAATAGGGATTTTCAATGCACTCCACTTCAAGGCGTCATGCTTGCTTTGGTGTTTCCTTGCTACTGGCCGCCGTTACGGGAGTACTCAGCGCACCCATTTTGGCGCAGCCAACACCGGTCGATGACTCAGCACAGGGCGAAACGCTCAGTCCTGAAACCAAGAACCCTGATGCCGGCCCCGCAAAAAAAGGCGTGTACCTGTCGGACTGGTTCAACCAGGACCTGACGCTGATCGGCAGCAAAGACATCAGCTTCGGCCCCAAGCCGCAAGATGACGTCTACCTGGAATACGAGTACTTCGGCCGCAAGGGCCCGTTCGAGCTGTATGGCTATATCGACGTGCCGAAGATTCTCGGCATCGGTAACAGTAATGACAAAGGCGCGTGGGACCATGGCTCGCCCGTGTTCATGGAGCACGAGCCGCGGATCTCCATCGACTACCTGGCAGGTCGCAGCCTGGCCGTCGGCCCGTTCAAGGAATGGTACGTCGCGTTTGACTGGATCTATGACCACGGCAGCAATAAGTCCAACCGTGCCAACACCCTGTACAGCGGCCTGGGCACCGACATCGACACCCATTCGCGGGTCAACCTGTCGGCCAACTTTTATGGGCGCTACCAGTGGGAGAACTATGGCGCCAGCAATGAATATTCGTGGGACGGCTACCGTGCGCAAATGAAGTACATCGTGCCGATCAGTACGTTCGATAACGGTGCGTCGCTGACCTATATCGGCTTTACCAACTACGATTTCGGCTCAAGCCTGCACAAGGACAACCCGGCGCGCACCGCCAACGCGTTGGTGGCCACCAACGTGCTGCTGTACTCGTTTACTCATCTGCGCTTCACCCTGGTGGGTCGTTATTTCCACAACGGCGGCAACTGGGAGGATGGCAGCGAGCTGAACTTCGGCGAGGGCAACTTCCGCGCCCGCTCCGAAGGCTGGGGCTATTACGCCGGTGTGGGTTACCAATTCTGATCAAGGAGCTTTAGATGAACGTACTGACCCGTCTCTCGCTGGCCATCGGCCTGGCGTTTTTGCCGCATGTGGTACTGGCCGATGCGCCTGCGCCGATCAAGCCGAAGGTGATGCTGATCACCATGTTCGCCCCTGAGGCGCAAACCTGGATAGACCGTCTGGAACTCAAGCAGGAAGTCCGCGTGCCGGGGCTTTCCGCCGAATACCCAGTGATACGCTGCAACACTCAGGCTGTTTGCCTGCTGGTCACCGGCATGGGCCAGACCAACGCCGCCGCTTCCACCCTCGCCCTGGCCTTGTCGCCCAAGTTCGACCTGCGCCAGAGCTACTTCCTGATCGCCGGGATTGCCGGTATCAACCCCAAGCACGGCACTATCGGTACAGCCGCCTGGGCCCATTACCTGGTGGAATTCGGCACCCAGTGGGAGCTGGATTCGCGCGATGCACCCAAGGATTGGCCGACGGGTTACATCGGCATCAATACCAAGGGGCCGAACGAGAAACCACCGCTGGACTACAAGACCGAAGTGTTTGAGCTCAACCCCAAGCTGCAGGCCAAGGCGTTTGCCTTGTCGCAGAAAGTCGAGTTGAGCGAAAGCAAGGAATCCAGCGCCTGGCGTAAACACTACCCGTCCGCCCCGGCCAACCAACCGCCACAGGTCACACGTTGCGACACCCTGGCCGGTAACACCTGGTTCTCCGGCACGCGCCTGAGCGAGCGCGCCGAGGTCTGGACTCGCCTGCTCACGGACAATAAAGGCGAATACTGCACCACCCAGCAGGAAGACAACTCCACCTATGAAGCCCTGCTGCGCGCCAGTCGCGAAGGCCTGGTGGATATCCAGCGGCTGGCCGTGGTGCGTGCGGGCTCCGATTTCGACCGGCCTTATCCCGGCTACAGCGAGGTGGACAACCTGTTGAAGTACGCAGACCAAGGTGGGTTCGTGCCGGCACTGGAAAACCTGTACCGCACGGGTAACCCGCTGGTACAGGCGATTCTGAAGAATTGGTCGGCGTGGGAAAAAGGCGTTCCAGACGCCTGATAAAGATCAAATGCAGGGAGGCGGCTTGCCCTAATGCCTGTCAGTTAAGAGATAGAGCGGACGATGGATAACCTGTGGGAGGGGGCTTGCTCCCGATAGGCCGCGCAGCGGCCTCAAAAAGGGGCCTGCTACGCAGTCCATCGGGAGCAAGTCGAATCATCGCACCGCCCCTCCCACAGTGACCGCGTTAATCCTTAACTGACTGGCATTAGAGCTTGCCCCCTTCCACATTTTTGGGCGGCATCAAGGCAGGAAAATGATCTTGTCCGCACTGCCGCTGTTCACTTGCTCATAGCACTGGACGCCCTCGGCCAACGCCACTTCACGCAACCCTGTCGGCAGTGGCAGCGAGCCTTCATCAAAGAAGCGCCCAAACTGCTCCAGCATCACCGCGCACTGCTCACAGTTGTAGAGCAGCGAATTGATACCCACCACCGAGCCCCCCTTGCGGTACAACGCCAGGGCCGGCAGTTGCACGTGACCGTCGACCGGCGCGGCGATGATTGCGATGCGCCCGAATGGCGCCAACCCCGCGACCGCAGCCGGCAGCCAAAAACCGGTGGTATCGAAGATCACATCCGCCCCGCCCTCGAACACCGCATTGACCTGCTTGCCCAATGCTTCGGGTTGCGCCAGGGCAATCGCATCAACCCCTTGCGCCTGCAGTACCTCGACCTGATCGGCCTTGCGCACCGCCGCCAGTACCTGGGCACCGCGAATTTTCGCCAGGGCCAACGCCGCGCTGCCGACAGCACCGTTGGCGCCAATCACCAACACGCGCGTGCCTTTGCCGACACCACTGCGCTCCAGGGCATCCCAAGCGGTGGTGTACGGCACGCCAAGGCTGGCGGCCTGGGCAAAACTCAAGTGCGTGGGTTTGTGCGCGACGCCCTTGGCCGACACGGTGAGGTACTGTGCGTGAGACCCGTCGGCAAAAAAGCCAAGGTCACGGCCGGTGCCCCAAACCGCCTGGCCGACCAACGCTGGCGGGCCTTCCACCACGACACCGGCAAAGTCCCGTCCGGGAATACGCGGCAAGGTGGTGTAGGGAAAACGCCCGAGCACGTTTTTCACATCACTGGGGTTCAGGCCGGCCGCTTTGACCTGGACCAACACCTCACCCGCAGCCGGCACCGGTTGGGCGACCTCAACGAAACTCAGGGCGGCCAGGTCGCCCGTGGCGGAAAATTGCAATGCTTTCATGGCCAATATCCATCGAAGGGAAAGAATAAATCAGGACAACCAGGCGCTCAGCCACTCACGCCCCATGGGCCAGAGCTTTTCACCGAGCAGCATGCCCATCAGGCCCACCAGGGCAATGGCGGGCGGTGCGGGGGAGCGAAAGTCCAAGGCACCGTAGATCAGGCCGACGAGCAGGCCGATGGCGAGGGAAGCAAAGTAGTTCATGACGTTCACGCCTGGCGAGTTGATGGGCTCAGTGTAGTGAGCCCATCCCGGAAGCATCGGCCAAGTGCTTCAGGATTTCGGCCAAGCCTCAGCCGACATAGTGCGACGGCGCCACGCCGAGTTCGCGTCGGAACATGTCGCTGAAACTGCTGGGTGAATAGCCCAGGGAGCGGGCGATGCCGCTGACCGATTGGCCCTGGATCAGCTCGGCCACCGCCGTGGCCAACTGCACTTGCCGACGCCACTCGGCGAAGCCCATGCCCAGATGCTGCTGGAACAACCGCGCCAGGGTGCGCACACTGGCACCTGCCGCCTCGGCGTGTTGCTCGAAGGGAATCTCCAGCGACGGCGCCGCCATCACCGCCTGGCAGGCGCTGATCAGCCGCCGATCCGCTTGCGGCGGCATGGCGATGCGGATCTGCGAGCGGCGTGCCCGTTGCAGTTCCAACAGCGCCAGGCCGACCACCGCATCGTAATACGCCGAATCGCCGCTATCGCCTTGCTCGACCAGGCTGACGATCAACTCACGCAGCAGCCCACCGACTTCAATCACCTGCACCTGGCTGTCCAGTGTCGCGGCCAACGCCGGGCGCAGGTAGATATTGCGCATCTGCAGGTCCGAGACCACGCGAATCCCATGCTCCACACCCGGTGGCAGCCACACAGCGCGCTGCGGCGGCACAACCAAGGCTTCACGGGGCGTCTCGACCCACATCACGCCGCTCATGGCGTAGAGCAACTGCCCCCAGTCATGGCTGTGCGGCTCCACATACAAGCCTCGCGGGTACGTGCGTGCCAGGGGTTGCACGGGGACGGCATGATCAGTCAGGTCGGGGGGAGCGGCCAGGGCCATGGGGTGCACATTCAGTCAAGGGTGAGCGGCCATGGTAATGACCGCCACCCGATAATCCGAGAGGATTTTTAACCGAGCGTATTCAAGCATGCGCCGACTTGGCGCATTCACAGCCGGTCGACGAGGCGCACGGCTCGCCATGGGCATGGTGCTCGGCACAGCCTTCGCAGCAATAGCCCTTACCGTCCTTCATCACCGCATTTTTACCCAGTACGCATTTGCAATGTGGGCAGGCACAGGTGTTATCAGCCATGGTCAGACTCCTTTTACATGGTCGTCTCGGCGCAGCGGATGCCGCACCTTAAACAGTGACTGCCGGCAAGCAAGCAGGGTTCAGCGCCGTTAGTCGACCTGGCTTCTGTTGCTGCGATACATAAACACCAGGGCCAGGGCCAGCAGCACCATCGCCAGGATCCGGCTGCCCGACAGTTCGATGGCCGGGTTGCCCAGCCAGCCGAAATTGTCGATCAGCATGCCCATGCCCAACTGGCCGACGATGACCGCCACCGTCGCCACTGCCGTGCCGACCACGGGCACCGCGCCGACCATCACGATCATGTACACCACGCCGAACAAGGCGCCGGTCAGCTGCCATTTGGGCACATCCAGCAAACTGACGGCATGGGCCGGTTCGAAGAAGAAAACCAACAATGCCGTGACCAGTGCGCCGACCGCGAAGGTCAGCAAGCTGCTGCGCAATACGCCCACCGACTGCCCCAGGCGACCGTTGATCGCCGCCTGCACACTCAGCACCGCACCGGCGGCGATCACCAGTACCAATAATAAAATCAGGTTCATCGCCTTACCCTCGTGCAATCAAGATCAATGCCGCCACAATCAACGCCAGCGCAATCCAGCGCTCGACATTGACCCGCTTGCGTGCGGTGCCGAACCAACCGAAATGATCGATCAACACGCTCTTGCCGACCTGACCCGACAAGATCGCGATCATGGTCATCGCCACCCCGATGTGCGGCGTGGCAAGCGTCAGCACCACCACGTAGATCGGCCCCAGGAACCCGCCGATCAATTGCCAGCGCGGCAGCCCGGCCAGCGCCGGGCCTTTTTGCGGGCCGCTGAACAACAGCAGCAAAAACAGGATCGCCGAGCCGACGCCAAAAATACTCAAGGTCGCCCATAAATGGCCGACTTGAGCCCCCAGCGGCCCCAACAGACCGGCCTCCACCGACAAGCCCATGCCCGCCATGATCACCAACGGCAACAACAGCAGCCGCAATAGGTTTTTTTTCGGCCGGGCCTGCGCCATGGCCGCAGTAGAACTGGCTTGCATACATCACCTGCGCTTCAGAAAAGGAAACATGGCGCGCATTATCCGGTGGCCGTCCTGTGCGATAAATGGGAGCATGCTGACAACACCTTTGCGCAATACGCACAGCCAGGGATTACCATGCAGGGTTTGAATGAACTGAGTTTCAAGGCGTTGCGCCTGTTTGTCGCGGTGCTCGACTACGGCAGTTTTTCCGCAGTGGCGCGCCGCGAAAGCCTGGCGCCCTCCTCCATTTCCCGGCAGATCCAGTTGATGGAACAGGCCCTCGGCCAGCAACTGCTCTACCGCCACACCCGTGCGGTCAGCCCCACCGAGGCCGGGCGCCTGCTCGGCCAGCATGCACGCGTGATGCTGGAGCAACTGGAAGCCGCCGGCCAAGCCCTGCAGGAACATGAACGAGAGCCCAGCGGCCTGGTGCGCATCAATGCGCCGATGGTGTTCGGCCAGCGTCACCTGTCCCCATGGCTCGGCGAGCTGTGCCGGCGCTACCCGAAGTTGCAACTGGAAATCCAGCAAACCGACACCTACGTCGATCCGTTGCAAGACGGCACCGACTTGCTGTTTCGCATCGGTGTGCTCAACGACTCCAGCATGCAGGCACGCATCTTCGCGCCCCAACGCTTTCGTATCGCCGCCAGCCCCGCTTACCTGGCCCGCCATGGCACGCCGAGCCACCCTGATGAACTGGTCAAGCATCAATGCCTGGCCTACAAGGGCGTCACCGGCCAGCAACGCTGGTTCTTTCGACGCGCCCCAGGCGACTGGACACCCTATAGCGTCAAAGGCCCCATCACCGGCAACCATGCCGACACACTCACCCACGCCGCCGAACAGGGCCTGGGGCTGGTGGTGTTCCCGTCCTGGCTGATTGGCGAGAGCTTGCGCGCCGGCACCTTGCAGGCGGTGCTCACCGACTACGAAGTGGCGACGACCCTGGAGCCGCAACAGATAGCCGCGCTATGGCCCGGCGGCCGACGGCTGTCGCTGAAGGTGCGCACGGTGATTGATTATTTTGTGGAGTGTTTTGGACGGGAGCCGTATTGGGATCGGTGATTCAGAACAACCACTGCCCAATCAACCACGCATTCGCCCCACTGATCAGCGCAAACAGGAACCACGCCAGTAACCGCGTGGGCAGCCGATTGACGAATGGCCCCATCAATTGCTTGTCATCGGTCATGCGGATCAGCGGGTAAAGCGCGAACGGCAACTGCAGGCTGAGCACCACCTGGCTAAGGATCAACAGCTTGCCGATGGCCTCGTCCCCCATCAGCCACACCCCGAGGAACGCCGGGATCAGCGCCAGCCCACGAGTGATCAACCGTCGCTGCCAGCACGGAATGCGCAGGTTGAGGTAACCCTCCATGATCACCTGCCCGGCGATGGTGCCGGTGAAGGTGGAGCTTTGCCCGGAGGCCAGCAGGGCGATACCGAACAGGATACTGGCGAAAGCACCACCCACGAGTGGGTCCAGCAGGTGGTAGGCGTCCTGGATCTCGACCACATCGGTATGGCCGGTCTTGTAGAACGCAGCCGCCGCCAGCACCAGGATCGCGGCGTTCACCAGCAATGCCAGGGCCAGGGAGCCAATGGTGTCGATACGGGCCAGCTTGACCGCATCCTGTTTGCTGGCGAGGTCCTTGCCGATCAACCGGGTTTGCACTACGGAGGTGTGCAGGTAGAGGTTATGGGGCATCACCGTAGCGCCCAGGATGCCGATGGCCAGGTACAGCGGCGCCGCTTCGCTGATGGCCGACAGCGACGGAGTGAAGCCGCTGAGCACGTCCGGCCAGTAAGGCTTGATCAGCACCAGCTCGATAAAGAAGCACACGCCGATGGTCGCCACCAGCGCCAGCATGATTGCCTCCAGGCGGCGGAACCCTCGGTTTTGCAGGGCCAGGACCAATAAGGTGTCGAAGGCGGTGATGACGATGCCCGTGGTCAGCGACACGCCCAGCAGCAGGTGAAACGCCAGGGCGCAGCCGAGCACTTCGGCGAGGTCGGTGGCGATGATGGAGATTTCCGCCAGCACCCACTGGGTGCGTGCAGAGCGCCGGCTATAGCGCTCGCGGCACAACTGGGCCAAGTCTTTGCCGGTGGCGATACCCAGCCGCGAGCACAGGCATTGCACCGCCATGCCGGCCAGGCTTGCCAGCAGGACCACAAACAACAGGCTGTAGCCGTAGCGCGAACCGGCCTCGATGGCCGTTGCCCAGTTGCCCGGGTCCATGTAGCCGATGGAGATCAACAGGCCGGGGCCGGCGAACATCAACATCCGCTTGAAGAACGAAGCCTTGGGGTCGACGGCAACGGAGCCTGCCACTTCCGGCGGGCAGAACGGGGCGGTAGCGATTTTCGGCAGGCTGAATTTCACGCGGCATTCCAGGCAGACAACACAAGACAGGCGTGCAGCTTAGCAGTCGGACGCAACCGTGCGCATCACCGTTTCCCGGGGCAGGTCAAACGCTTCGACCACTTGTACCGCCAGGTCCATTTCCTGGTTGAGAGCCTCACGCTCCATGCGCTGGCGAATCATGCCGACCACCAGCACCGCCAAGGTGGTGATCGAGTAAGCCGGGCCGGAAAATGCACGCACACCGCTGACCAGCAACATCGCCGCCGCCAGCACCTGGCCCACCACCGGAATCGCGGTGGCCGCGCCCCGGCGCAGGATAAACCCGGTGAGCCCCGCCAATGCGGTACCGCTCAACGCGGTGGTCGCCGAACGGCCCAGGTCGAAGCGGGTGAGCAACCCCTGCTCTCTTTGGGCGGCCGCCTTGAGTTCAGCGTCGAAAGCCTGCCGGTCGGCGCCGCTCAGTTTGTCTTTGTACTGCTCGATCAGTGTTTGCGCGACCTGCGCCTCGATCTCCGCCAGTGCCACGGACTCAACCGGCTCATCGAACTTGATCCCCAGCCGTTGAGCCACATCCTCGGCTATCTGGCGATAACCCACGCCATGGCCGCGGGCCAGGTTCATGAAGCTGTCACCGCCCATGCGCTGCAACTCGATGGCCAGTTTCAGCGGTTCACGCACACTGGCATCGATTGAGGCGCTGCGCTTTTGTGCCATCAGCTCAGCGAGAAATTTCAGCTCTTCCGGGCGCGCCTGCACCAATGCCGGGAACAGCGCCACGTCCTCTTCGGCGAACCGCACCTCAGCGCTACGCTGGTCGGCGCGGATCAGGCCGCGCCGCTCTTGCAACAGGTCGGTGTACTGCACCACCGTCTGCAATTGCGGCCAGTAGGCGGCGTGATCGAAAGTCGGCAGATGCACATTGGTGACCTTGGCCTTCAACGCCGGTGTGACCTCAATGGCATAGCGACCAATGCAGCGCTCGGTATCCGGTTTTATCGCCAGTGCCCAGTCCTTGCTCGAGTGGCAGTTGATCACCCGCCCCTTGAACGGCACCGACACCTCCTCCCACGGGCTGGACGTACAGATCGCCCCGCCCATCAGCAGCAGATTATTCAACGGCAACTCTCGGGCGACCTGCGGGCTGGCCAACACACTCTTGACCAGGATGCGCGCGCCGAGGGAATGGCCGATCAGGTTGATACGCCGCACCGGCAGCGCTTCAGCACGCAGGTAGCCGGCCAGCTCGGGCAATAAGGTCTTGGCCACTTCATCGACACGCGCCTCGACACTTTTGTAATGATCGAGGAAATAGGCAATCGCCTTGCCCACCCCCACCGTCGCAGCGCCCACGCCGCCACCGCCGAGCATCGAGGCGAGCACATCCTTGAAGGGTGCGAACAGGTTTTCCAGGAAATGCCCCGCCGGCCAGAACAGCATCAGATTGGTGGAGCCTTCGATACTCGCCAGTTGTTGCTTGAAACTGCCCAGTTGCTGGCGATTGAAGAACGCCGAATAACCGTGAACGTAGAGATTGAGCACCTCCCCCTGGGGCTCGCCGCACAGCAAAAAGGTGGGCTTGCGGGTACGATGCATTTCATCCCACTGGTGTTGCATGGGCCGGTGACTCCTGGTGACGATGGGCGGCGATAGTAACAAAGCATGGCGCTGACAAAGGTGAATCCTGACCGGCGTGATTCAGAACAACGCCGCTGCCTTGGATTTAGCCAGGTAACGTGCCGGGCTCTCCCCTAAGTTGCGGCGGAACACCGAAGTGAAGGCGCTGGAGCTGCTGAAACCCAATGCGAACGCCACCTCGGTAATCGACGCACCCTGGCTGAGCCGAGCCGTAGCCTCCAGCAGGCACACCTGCTGGCGCCACGCCACAAACGTCATGCCGGTGCTTTCGTGGAAGTTGCGGGTGAAGGTGCGTCGGCTCATGTTCGACCAATCGGCCATTTCGTCGAGGCAGACTTTCTGCGTCGGTGCGTCCACAAAACGCTGGCAGGCTCGCGCCAGGCGCGGCTCCACAGGCAACGGGGCGCTGAGGGAAAGCTCCGGCATGGCGCCGATCTCATCGATCAGCAGCGTCAGTAAACAGCGTTGTCGCACGCCAAGCGACGCGCGCGGCTCAATCGCTAACGCCGCTTCCAGCAAATGCCTGAGCAGGGGCGACACTTCGAACACCTGGCAACGTTCCTGCAAACCGGCTTGCCCGGCAGCGTCATCGTCGAGGTAGGTGTTAAGCATCACCACATCACCGCGCATGTGCATTTCGTGGGCCACACCGCCCGGCACCCAGATCGCCCGCTGCGGTGGCACCACCCAACTACCGAGTTCAGTAAACATCTTCAAGGCACCGCTGGAGGCATAGGCGAACTGGCCGCGCGAGTGCGTATGCCGCTCGAATACGGTGCCGGACGGATACTCGCGCAGGGTGACCACTGCTTCGGGGTCGTTGTTATCAAAGGTCGGAATCATGGCCCGATATTGTCAAAATATGGCCTGACATAGCAAGCGGGCCATTGCATGACGCTCTAGGATTTCCCCCTTTGAACCCGCCCAGGAATACCCATGCCCAAGAAACATCTCGCTCTTGCCCTACTCGTCACCTTCGTCTGGGGGCTGAACTTTCCGATCACAAAACTGGGTCTGCGTACCATCGACCCCTTTGTACTGACCGGTATCCGTTTTGCCCTCGCCGCCTTGCCAATGGTGTTTTTCATCCACCGCCCCGCCGTCAAATTCCGCTATGTGGCCGCCTATGGCGTCATCTTCGGGCTGGGCATGTGGGGCATGATCAACTATGGCATCCAGGTGGGCGTGAGCACCGGGATTGCCTCGCTGCTCATCCAGCTCAGTGTGTTTTTCACACTGGGTTGGGGCTACCTGCTGTTCAAGGAAAACATTCGCCGAGTGCAGTGGATCGGCGCGTTGCTCGCATTGATCGGGCTGGCAGGGATCATCGCCACCCAGCAAGGCGAGCATGCCGTGGTGGGCGTGTTATTGATCGTGTTCAGTGCACTGGCCTGGAGCCTCGGCAATGTCATCATCAAGCTATCGGGAGTGAAGGAAATCTTTTCGTTCATGGTGTGGGCCAGCCTGTTTCCACCGATTCCACTGTTCCTCATGGGCGGGTGGTTGCACGGCAACGCGGCGTTCGCAAGCTTAGCCACTGGCCTGGACTCGACCGCTGTAGCATCGATTTTGTTTCAGGTCTACCTGGCCACGCACTTTGCCTACTGGGGCTGGAATTCCCTGCTCAAAACGTACCCCGTGTCCACCGTAGCACCGCTGTCGTTATTGATCCCGGTATTCGGGATTACCAGCTCGATGTTGATCCTGGGCGAACGCATTGCCATACCCGATCTGATCTTCATCGCGGTCATCATCATCGGCCTGGCAGTCGGGCTGTACCGCAAACCGATTGTGCGGATAGGTGGCGAAACGACAGTGTGCCCACAGAAAAGCCATTGAATTAAATGGTATTAATAGTTTCGCAAATCCCGTGCAAGAATAAGATTACAGCCAACACCCACTGATATTTCGCTGCAAAAGTACAAGTTTCCCAATGTAAAAAAACGCTCTAATGCGCCCCGTAGATTCATGCTTACTGATCCTGGAGTTCTCCATGCCCCATGAAGGCAACCTGTTACAAGCAGCCGTGGTGTTCCTGCTCGCCGCCGTGCTGACCGTGCCTTTGGCCAAGCGTCTGCAACTGGGCGCGGTGCTGGGCTATCTGTTCGCTGGCGTGGTCATCGGCCCCTCGGTGCTGGGCCTGGTGGGTAACCCGCAAAGCGTGGCGCAGTTTTCGGAACTGGGCGTGGTGTTGCTGTTGTTCATCATCGGCCTGGAACTGTCGCCCAAGCGGTTATGGGTGATGCGCAAGGCGGTGTTCGGCGTCGGCCTGGCCCAAGTGTTGCTCACCGGCCTGGTCATGGGCGTGGTGGCCCTGTGGCTATTTGGCCAGGCGTGGAACAGCGCGATCGTACTCGGCCTGGGCCTGGCGCTGTCCTCCACCGCCTTTGGCCTGCAGAGCCTGGCCGAGCGCAAGGAACTCAACCAACCCCACGGGCGCCTGGCCTTTGCGATTCTGCTGTTCCAGGATATTGCCGCGATCCCGCTGATCGCCCTGGTGCCACTGCTGGCCGGTAGCGACCACCCCACCACTGAAGCCCAAGGCTGGCAGCATGTACTGCAAATTCTCGGCAGCATCGCCGTGGTGATCATCGGCGGGCGTTACCTGCTGCGTCCGGTGTTTCGCATCGTGGCCAAGACCGGCCTGCGTGAAGTGTCCACCGCCACCGCGTTACTGGTGGTCATCGGCACCGCCTGGCTGATGGAGCTGGTCGGGGTGTCCATGGCCCTCGGCGCCTTCCTCGCCGGCCTGCTGCTGGCGGATTCGGAATACCGCCACGAACTGGAGTCCCAGATCGAGCCGTTCAAGGGCCTGCTGCTGGGCCTGTTTTTCATCAGCGTGGGCATGGGCGCCAACCTCAGCCTGTTGCTCAGTTCGCCGTTGGTGGTCATCGGCCTGACCCTGCTGTTGATCGGCCTCAAACTGCCGCTGCTATACGCAGTCGGGCGCCTGGTGGGCGATCTCAACCGCGAAAGCGCGCTGCGCCTGGGCGTGGTGCTGGCGGCGGGCGGTGAGTTTGCCTTCGTGGTGTTCAAGATCGGCCGTGACCAGGGCCTGTTCGAACCGCACCTCTACGATGTGCTGGTGCTGACCATCACCCTGTCCATGGCCGTGACGCCGCTGTTGCTGCTGGTCTGCCCCAAGCTGTTCAAGCCCAAGGTCAAACCGGTGGAAGTGCCGGAGGAATACCGCACCATCGAGAGTGATGCGCCACGGGTGGTGATTGCCGGCATGGGCCGCATGGGCCAGATCGTCGCACGTATCCTGCGGGCGCAGAACATTTCGTTCATTGCACTGGACACGTCGGTGGAAACCATCGAACTGACCCGCAGTTTCGGCGGCATGCCGGTGTTCTATGGCGACCCGCAGCGCCCGGAGATCCTGCACGCGGCCAAGGTCGACCAGGCCGAGTTCTTCGTGATCGCCATGGACGACCCCGAGATCAACATCAAGACCGCCGAACTGGTGCGCAACCTCTACCCGCACATGAAGATCATCGCCCGTGCGCGTAACCGCCAGCACGTGCACCGTCTGGTAGACCTGGACGCCTCGCCCGTGCGCGAAACCTTCTATTCCAGCCTGGAAATGAGCCGCCACACCCTGGTTGGCCTCGGTTTGAGCCAGGCCCAGGCCGACGCCCGCATCACGCGCTTCAAAAACCACGACCTGCAAGTCCTCGCCGCGCAACATGCGGTATACGACGACGCGGCCAAGGTGATGCAGACCGCCCAGGAAGCTCGCGCAGAACTGGCGCGGCTGTTCGAGATGGACCGGCTTCAGGAAGAGTCCGATAAGGTGTAGGGCTGTCGATGAACGATCTTGCGAATTTTCTGACAGAATACGCCGCAATTTCGTTCATCACTGGAGCGCTTCATGGCCACTTTCATCAAGACCGCCGCCCTGCTGGCCCTCGCGCTTACCGCCGGCAGCGTATTCGCTGCCGGCAAACCGACCACGCAAACCATCTCGACCCTGGGCGGCAAATTCACCTTCAGCCTGCCTAAGGCCTACATTGCCGACACGCTGCCTTCCGGCAAGGCAGAGGATGGTACCGCCGACACCCAGGGCACGCTGTACGCCAACGCGACCACAAAAAGTGTGGTGATCGTCGCCGAAACCGTACGCAACGATGGAGCTACGATCAAGGATAACGACGCGCAATTCCTCGACGGCGCGGTGGCCGACTTCGTCAAGGACCAGAGCGCCGCCCTGCCCGACTTCAAGAAGCAAAACGAGAAAAAACTGACCTTCAAAGGCCTGGGCCTGCGCCAAGTGGACAGCACTGCGACCCAAGGCGGCGGCAAGACCTTGAACTCGACCTTTCTGGGCGGTTCAGGCAACCATTTGCTGGTGATCCAGGCGATCTCCCGGGCGGATGATGTGAAGGGGCACGAACAGTTGGTGAAGCAAATCACTGGCGGTAAATAACCCAATCGACCAAACACTACAAAACCCATGTGGGAGCGGGCTTGCTCGCGAATGCGGGGTGTCAGGCACTTCATCTGCCCCTGAT
>NZ_JBNPJU010000013.1:0-65181 GCF_050312575.1 Pseudomonas sp. R11F
ATAGCCTGTAAACCATGTCCCCGGTTAGAAATGTAAACGATGTCCCCGGTTTGTACCGGGGCAAGCCCGCTCACTACAACAGCTCGTCCATATCTCGGCCGCTTAATAAGCGGCTGATCATTTCCATCGAAAACCCGCGATAACTCAGGAAACGCCCCTGCTTCGCACGCTCTTTGGCATCCACCGGCAGATGCCCGGAGAACTTACGCCGCCAGGTGTCTTCCAACTGCGCCTGCCAACTGATACCGCACTCACGCAGGGCGAGGTCGATATCAGCACGTTGCAAGCCACGCTGGCCCAGCTCTTCGCGAATTCGCACAGGGCCGTAGCCAGAACGGGCTCGATAGGAAATAAAGCTTTCTAGGTAACGGGATTCGGAAAGCAGCCCCTCTTCCGTCAAACGGTCAAGGGTGGTTTCGATCATCTCAGGCTCTGCGCCGCGCTGACGCAGTTTACGCGTCAGCTCGACTCGACCATGCTCGCGGCGAGCGAGCAGGTCCATTGCAGTGCGCCGAACGGCGACGAGTGTATCCAGTACAACAGTCATCGTTTGCTTCAGATGTCAGTGTCGGCTTCTTCCATCTCGTCAACCGGTTCGCGGTTGGCGGCAGCTTTCACGTCAGGCGCTGCAGACAGCAGCTTGTCGCGGATCTGCTTCTCAAGCGTGGCGGCGATATCCGGGTTATCCGCCAGGAACTTGGCCGAGTTGGCCTTACCCTGACCGATCTTGCTGCCGTTGTAGGCATACCAGGCACCGGACTTCTCGACGAAGCCGTGCAGCACGCCCAGGTCGATCATCTCGCCGTTCAGGTAGATACCCTTGCCGTAGAGAATCTGGAACTCAGCCTGACGGAATGGCGGAGCCACCTTGTTCTTCACGACTTTAACGCGGGTTTCGCTACCGACAACCTCGTCACCTTCCTTCACCGCGCCAGTACGACGGATATCCAGACGGACCGAAGCATAGAACTTCAGCGCGTTACCACCGGTGGTGGTTTCCGGGCTGCCGAACATCACGCCGATCTTCATACGGATCTGGTTGATGAAGATCACCAGGCAGTTCGCGTTCTTGATGTTACCGGTGATTTTACGCAGCGCCTGGGACATCAGACGGGCTTGCAGGCCCACGTGCATGTCGCCCATTTCGCCTTCGATTTCAGCCTTGGGTACCAAGGCCGCCACGGAGTCGACCACGATCACGTCGATGGCGTTGGAGCGCACCAGCATGTCGGTGATTTCAAGGGCCTGCTCACCGGTGTCCGGCTGGGAAACCAGCAGGTCGTCAACGTTGACGCCCAGTTTGCCGGCGTATTCAGGGTCCAGGGCGTGCTCGGCGTCGACGAACGCGCAGGTAGCACCCATTTTTTGCGCCTGGGCAATCACCGACAGGGTCAGGGTAGTTTTACCGGAAGATTCAGGACCGTAGATTTCAACGATACGACCTTTTGGCAGACCGCCAATGCCGAGCGCGATGTCCAGACCCAGAGAGCCAGTGGAAATAGCCGGGATCGCCTGACGGTCGTGATCGCCCATACGCATTACGGCACCCTTGCCGAATTGACGTTCGATCTGACCCAGGGCCGCAGCCAAGGCTTTCTTCTTGTTGTCGTCCATTAAAGTCCTCACGTAATCAATAAGGCCTGGCGGCCAACACCTGTATAAGTAGACAGTATTGTTCCACAAAGATCCGAGATCGCCTACCCCTGATTTTCTATTTCTGCTGCAGCTCGTCGCATCAAGCCCTCCAGCGCGGCCTTTACCGTCTGTCGACGGACCTCATCCCGGTTACCGGGGAAGTGCGCCAGCTCACTCGTTACTTCGTCGCCCACACCGAACGCCAGCCATACCGTGCCCACCGGCTTGTCCGGCGAGCCGCCATCCGGCCCCGCCACCCCGCTGACCGCCACCGCAAAACGCGCCAGGCTTTTTTCCTGGGCACCCCGGACCATCGCCTCCACCACTTCCTGGCTGACGGCGCCAACCTTGCGAAACAGTGCTTCCGGCACATTCAGCTGCCGTGTCTTCTGTCGATTGGAATAGGTGACGTAACCCGCCTCGAACCAGGCCGAACTGCCCGGTATCCGTGTGATGGCCTCGGCTATACCGCCACCGGTGCAGGACTCGGCGGTGGTGACGTGGGCATTGAGCAACTGCAAACGGCGGCCCAATTCAGCAGCCAGTTGAGTGATTTCCTTCACGGTCGTCTCCAGGGATGGGCGGGGGGTTCGCCTACCCTACAGGAGCCCATCGGCCATGCAAGTTACAGCGTGCATCAAGAAACTACCGGGCGACGGCCTGCACATACGCCTGACAGGCACGCAAGGCAATCAGGGCGTTATCACCGTCGTCGGTGATGCCGATAATTCTTTGAGCATGCGCTGGGTCAAGTCGGGCTCGCGGGGCTGCATGAACCACGCCGCCGGAGGTGGCGGTGGCCGGCATTGCGCAACCGTTGGCGGGGTCGCTGGCGTCGAGAAGGACTGACAACCGCACATCAGCAGTGGCCAGGCGGTCACGCAAAGCAGTCTGGTTGCGTTGGGCATCGCTTAACTCCCGGGTGTGTTGTTGGTCGTTGGCGTTGAGTTGTTGCTCCAGGGCCAGCCGCCTGGATTGCTCAGCTTCCGCGTTTTGGTAGGCGGACCTGAGTTGCAGGTTGACGGTGTTAGCTTGAGACGCTAATTCACGCTCGATCTGTTCCTCATAACGCCAGGTTTGGATTTGCCAGGCAACGCCCCCGCTCGCGGCCATTGCGGTCAGTACCAACAAACCCAGAAGGGTCTGAGCGGGTGTCAACTCAACACCTTCGACGCCAACTGATATAGCGCTAGACGATCAGTTGCACCGTTTGGGACTTTACCCTTGCCGCCCGTGTTGATAATGCTGCCAATATTCTGCACATCACCGATGTCGGCCAGTGCATTTAGCCCATGGACAGACCAAAACCAGGCAGCGGACATCGACGCATATTGCGGCAGCTCCAACAGCTGCGGTTGATGGATCAGATCCAAGCCAAGCGCCTTCGCGCAGAGCGCGTAATTGGCCCGCCCGGTGACCTGGATCAGACCACGCCCACGAAACTTGAAACCGTCCCCTGCCACAGTGTTGCCCAGGTCAATACGTCCTTCGTACCGTGCCTGCTGAGCTGTTGGCCCCCACAGCTCCTTGAGCCAGCGCAACTGGCCAGACTCGTGCCCGACTTGAGCAATAAAGGCAGCCATGCGTTGTGGAGTATCAATGCCATATGCATCCATGGCGAGGTTCAGTACAGGAACAAAAACGCCGGCTTTTCGGCCGGCGTTGGGAAGAATCTGCAGTAACTGCTGTTGTGTCATCGGCATGAAATCCTCCGGATGATAAAAACTCGCTCAAGCAAGCCGTTCACGCTTCAAGTCCAGGCTCGACACTGACCACGTCTAAAGCTGCCTTGCGCTTGTACATAACGTCGGCAGGGATAGGTCGATCACGTTCGTATTTGGCGATCACCTGCCAATCGGTGGATTGCAGGTAAGCGACCGCTTTCATCCTGGCAACCTGGGGGTCTTCGACAGTCGTGCCGATTTTCTGAATGAATGTCAGTTTTATCAGGCTCATGCTTGAACCTCGATGGGGCGGATAACCGGATCGGCAATGATCAACGCCTTTGGAATAGAGACAGGCCCGTCTCGCGTGACTGCCAGTGGTTCCGGGTGACGCATCGATTCTGGCGAGTCACCGCTTACCGGCAACTTGAGAGTCAAACTCAACACACCGTTGCTACGCTCGATCACCGACATGGGCGCCAACCAGTCACACTCGATATCACTCGCTTTAACTTGGTACCCCTCAGGGATCAGCGACAAATCGAGGACATCTTCTCCAACAGTCAAAAGTTCCCCCTTGAGGCTCGCTGTCAGCTCGCCGTCCATCAGAACGGCAAATAGATTGATGATGATCACTTCCAAGCCCCCACTACCTGTATCTTGAAATTCGTAAACTGCTGCGCTGTCGCGCCGTTACGACAAGTAAACCCTACAGAGCCGCCATCAGCGTTGACCCACTTTGTATTGACGCCGTAGTGGTCGTAACTGATGGTGGGTTGAAAATTGACCTCGCACACGGCGAAGCGCGGATCCACAACTCGAATCGGGAGCGCCACCAGCTGACTGATGATGTCTCCCGGTTGCAGCGTTACACTCGTGCCCGTCCAGATATTGATCACAACCTTGCCGTTCTTGTAACGCCAAACCGCAGCGTTACCGTTCATGATGGTCAAGTCCATCAACCCGCTGTTATCGCTGTCATTGACCGGACGCAATGCGCTGGAGCTGTCCATCACCAGCCTCCAGGGCCCCCAGCGGGTGTCGCCAGTGCCATAGCCGGTACGTCTGTAAGCGTTCTGTGTAGTGCCAGGCGCACCGGTCAAACCAACAAAATCCTGGAATACCTGATCGTTCGGATTAAGGACAGTGTTCACAATTCCATAGGTAAAACCAGGAGGGATTGTTCCAGCCGTGTTGACGGTCACGTACCCGTATCCCGGCACCTGAGCGGTAGAAACGTCGTCGATGTTGGTGACATAGGTATAGGGATTAAAGGTCTTTAGCCGCTGGCGTATTACCAATGCACTCGCAATATCCAAATCACCATAGATTCCGCTTTGCCAGGGTTTTGCCATCGTCCCTTGAGCAAATTGACGGCTCCACTCACGTTCACTGAGCAGGTCGAATGCGACTTGCCGTACATAGCCGCCGCCGGCACCGCTTACGGTCTGGATGATGAAAACGTAGCTAGATGGCAGTGAGTACCCGCCATTACCGAACATGAACAGACCGTTGATCGCAGGCAATGCGTCGGCGCTATCAGTAGGTTTCATAGAAATGGGAGCACTGGCTCCCCAACCGCTTGCCTTGGCCAATGCATCGCCTCTGTACAGCTCTTCGGTCATTGCATTGAGCTTGACCATTGCACTGCGTGGCGTGTCACCGCCAACTCCCGTCGGAAGCGCACCTAGGTTAATTTCCTGTCGTGCCATTTGAGCCTCTCAAAGACAAACTATAAAAAAACCCGCTCATGGACGGGTTCTGGGAAGCGCGGATATCTCTCAGGGATATCTATCGATCAGAACGCCGGAACTACCGCACAGACGGGCTCCGGCAATTCGGCATGAAGGGACATTGCACCGACAAGATCATGGGGCTGCCCTTGCTTGAACAACTTCACCGTCATGATCTTTCGCGCATAGGAAATAACAGCCGAAACATCTTTTTCATCGTTTCCCATGCTGTAGCCCCAACCGTTGCTACGGGAATCAACAGGAATCAGCCCCAGCGTGCCGCGTATTTCGTAGACCCCCACAGCCGTACGCTTTGACGTGACCTTAAGAGTGCTTTGCGGGGTGACCAGACAAATACCCTGCCCATCCTTTAATTCAATAACTGCTCTCATATTCAAATCGCCTTTATCGTGCCATCGGCCTGCCTTGCGCAGTTGGCGGTATTCAAGGTACTGATGACCGTCAGCTCGCCCATATTCATGCTGGCGGTGGGCGGTGCTATATCGGCTACTGTGGTCCAGCCGGACATATAAGCCGTAGACACCTCAAGCGCACCGGTCTGGATCGAGTACATGGCAAAACGCGGCAGGTAGACCTTTCCGGGAAAACCGATATAGATGGAAATCAGGCCTGTCTCCGGACGCCGGTAAACGCTGACCTTCAACGCCGGTCCACCCTGCAGGTTGCCGATGCTCGAAGAAGCTGAGTTCAACAATGCAACGCCGGTGTTAAACGCCCCTTGGTAGTAATACCAGGAGAGATCCAAGGTAAAGGGACTGGTGTAGCCGTTGATGCAGCCTATACAACGAATCAGCGGCGATTCGGTCTCGGTATAGGGCATGGTGGTATGAACGGTCAGCGAGGAGACCAGTGAGCCGTTGACCTTGCCCGCCTCCGTGATGTTCTGCCCGACCAGGCGTTCACCATCAGCCTGGAACGCGCGTGATTTAAGGCCCAGACGCTGTTGGCTGGCAGCCAGGCCTGGTCCGTCTGTCAGGACCTTTTGCCAGGGTTGCCACACGCCCAGGACTTCGACCCTGACCCACTTGGAGCCGTCGGTAACAACGACGTACTCCTGCATCGTGTAGCCGATTCCTGCCTCGTTGACGGTCAACCAGCCGTTCACACCTGTTGGCGTATGCAGACCCGAAACCGAGTAGTAGGTACCCACCGAGCGAACGACATCCAGATCGGCTTGAGCAAGCATATTGTAGCCACCCACACCAAAATCGCCGACCCGTACGACACGACCTACTGTGTGGTCGTCAGGTCCCGTGGTCAGCGTGGCGGTCGCAGCGGTGCCGAGTGCTTCGACGCGGCTGTAGAGTTCCTGCGTCATGGCGTTGATTTTTACGTTGGCGCTGCGAGGCGTGTCTCCGCCAACTCCGGCGGGACGCGTGCCCAAATCTATTTCCTGCCTAGCCATACATCCTCCTGTCGTAACACTTCAAAAAACGCGAAACAATCACTTGCTTTGACAACCCTCAAACTCAGTGCTCTCATTAAAATAAGGCTTAAGGAACACCAACAAGCAAAGGCCAATTTAACTTTGGCGCGCTGACTTTCCCTGTAACTATTGATAACTCAATAGTTGCTCTAGACACGTCTGGAAACCCAACACTCACCGACGACAAACTCATGCCCGACAGAAAGTCCTGCCTGTACATATTCATCAAAAAATATGAGTCCTTACCATATGTCCAAGCAAGGCTATACACCCACACCCGGAACACAAAGCTCATGTCCATATAATAGCTAGACACCCAATCTTGAACACCACCAACAAACCTCATAACTTTATAATTACTATCGAATACGACTTGCCCGCCCTTATCAAAAACCTGCATTCCATAACCGCCGGTAGCAGGTGGGTGAGCTACACAAGCACAGTATCTTCCAGAATACGCAAGACCGACCGTAGGATAATCACCTGCAAAATAAACTGAAAAACCCGTCCATGCCCCTGCACTTCCCGCATGAACTATCGGAAAATATACACCCGCCCCATCCGGAGATATAAATACCAACGGGGGTCTAGGCGAATTAATCGCCGAGTTATAATTCACATAGATCCAGCAGCCTTTAATGTTAGGCGAAGCTGCGGCATAAGAGCCTGACGACATGACATGCAACAATGAGTTCTCATCATCAATTATCGTCTGATCCTTATTGCCAACACACAATATCCCATAACTCATTTATAGTGTACCGCCATGATAGAATATTCCTGATTTGCAAATTGGCCGCCAAAGCTAGCCACCCATTGCGCATCCAAAACTTCGAATTTTATGGCTGCTTCGGGATACACACCGACTATCGAGTAACCCGGCATAACTGTTTGCTCGATTCCGTATGCCTCGACCATGACAACGCCTTTAAGAGGATCAAACCTTGGTAAAGGTATGACAGGCCCGTCAACAGGCAAACCTTTTCCTTGTATGAGAGACACAGCCCTCATCGTGTTTGAGTCGAGACCTAAATATTCAGCCCCATTAGAATCGTAAAATCTAATACCCTGCGTCATGCATTCAAATCTCCAATTTTTATTCTGAGATTTCCATCTGCGTCGTAAATTTTGTCGACATTGGGACGAACTTCACGACGGCCACCCGCCCCTGAGCTATTAAGCTCAAATAAGCCAGACTTATCTAAAACCCATACCGGTTTGCCGTTAGCACCCAATGCATTAGATTGAATAGTTTCGCCAATTTTAGCGTTTGTAATCGTCCCATTTTTAATAAATGCGGAATCAATATAAGTGGCGCCATTTTCGACTGCAAAAGGAACGGAGCGACCGCCCTTTACTTTTTCGTTATAAATTGCAAACTTATCCGCAGAAATCAAAAACTGGCTTTCGACTACTCCACTGGTGCCCGTTTCAAGTCCCAAACCCACGCCTGCATATTTGTATCCCCCTCCCGTCGCAATCTCCATCCGCACAGACCAATTCGCCGCCAACTTGCCATTAGTATCCGCAATAGCCGAAGCGTTGGTTTGAACACTGACCGACTGCTGGTTAACTGTGGTCTTGACTGTTTCGATACTCTGCGCAAGAGCTCCATCCACTCCAGCCAACGTTTTCAATTGGGTTTCAATCAAAGAAACATTGTCATTGAACTTCGTATCCAACCGCGTAACCCGCTGGGCAAGTGCTTCGTCTCTCGAAGCCGACGCACTGTCCACATTAGTGATACTCGCCCGGTTCTGATTAACCTTCACCTCCAAAGCATCCGTCTTCAGCGCCTGGGCAATATCACCTTCGGCAATCGCCGACATCACCGACCAGGCGCCTGCCAGGGAAGTGTCATCACCGGCAAAAGACTTCTCGTCATCACCCGCCATCTTCGGATTGACCTGGGCATATACCCCATCGCTTTTCTCCGAAGTGCTGGTGACCTTGCCATCCAAAGTGGTGACCTGGCTTTTCAAACCGTTCAATGCGGTGGACGTGGCGGTCAAACCACTGACCGGATCATCCACCTTGGCGCGCACGCTGTTGAGTTGCGAGGCTTGGGCGGTGAGTTTGCCGTCCACCGTTTCAATCGCGGTTTTATTCTGTTGAATCTGCAGCGCCAAGGCGTTGGTGGTTTGCACCAGAGTGCCTATGTCCAGCCAATAGATCGTATTCGGCGGCGGACTGCCTGCGGGCACGGCCTGAAGCGCCTGGTAGAGATGATTGCCTTGACGAACAAACTCACCGCTGGCGTAAGCCTTGGTTGTGTCATACAGCAATGCATCCGTCACTTGATCGACCAACGCTTGCAGCTCTTTGCGGGTCTTATCCAGACGCTCGTTGACTGAACCTGCTCCCGGCCCATCGATCAACTCGATGCGATCCAACAGGTGCTTGCCCAGCTCCGTCTCACTGATTTGCCCAGCAATCAAATCCAGGATGGGGGAAGCATCAGAGCTGGCTTGCCCGTTGACACCTGCACCCGTCGGAAACCACGGCCCAATATTCCCCGTGCGATCCACCAACCGAGCCCAGAAAAACAACGAAGTACCCGCGCCCAACCCCATCAACGTCAGATCCGTCTGCGGATACGCGTAATCCCCCAACTTGGTCGCCAACGCCAGATCCGCAGTCTTCCCATACCAGATCTCCGTGCGCTGCAAATCCGCTGTACTCACGTCTTGCGGAATCTGCCACTTCACCTTGATCGCAAACACCAACGACTCGGTGGTCAACGCCGCGACGGTTGGCGGCAAGGTGGTTTTGCCGTTGAGCACGGTCTCGATCGATTCGCTGTACAACGAGCCGATATCCAGCGCATTGATCGCCCGCACCTTGGCCACATAACGCCCGGCGTAAATACCGGAAACTTCAATCGAGGTGCCGCCGGTGCGCCCGGCATAGATCCACTCGCCATCGTTTTTACGCCAGTAAACTTCGAAGGCGATGGCATTGGCAGGGCGCTGCCATTCGATGGTCATCACGTTGACCGCACTGCCCTGCTCGACAAAATGGTCGTTACTGACCTTCACCCCCGTGGGCGCCGCTTGCACGCTGGGCGGAATCACCGTGATCGGCGGGCTGTCGATTTTGGCGCCGTTGTCGATGGCGGTGAATTTGCTCGGCACGTGCTTGACCGCGCTGAGGCTGTATTTGATTTCGTTATCCGAAAAATCTTCGGAAATCGACAGCACGCGAAACTGTTGCAACGCCAGGGTCGCGGAGTCGATTGCCCAGATCGATTGGGCCGGAGGCAGAGCGTCGAGCCGGGTTTGCAGCACGACCTGTTGCTCATCCGCGCTGCTGGCGCTGACGGCTTTGACCACTCGGGAAACCGCCTTGCCGTTGGGCATCACCAGAGTGATGGTATCGCCTGCAGCCGCTGTGACTTCGGCGTCCAGGGTCAAGGTGTCGAGCGTCGCATCACGCAGGCGCCCACCAATGCGGCGGCCGGCGCGATCGTTGTCAGCCACGCGGATGATCTGCCCAGGGCGGGCCAATGTGCCGTCGAGGCCGACCGAGAACGTCACGCTCTCGGTTTCCAGGCGATTGGTCAGCAACGCCCATTTGCCGATGCGCTGGGCCTGGGCCTGCGACGTGCAACCGGTGGCGCTGATTTCGGTTTGCTGGATGCCATAACGGGCGATGCCGTCGGCGTCGTCGACGTATTGCACTTTCTGCCGGTAGAAATCCGTCGGGTCGTTCCAGCTGACCAGTGCCACGGTGTAGCGGGTCTTTTTCGCTGAACCACCGTAGATGAACTGACCGCCGATCACGTTAGCATTGGAATAGGTGTAGACCGGGTCTTCCGGCATGTCCGCCACCGCCATGACCGAGCCTGCGCCCCAATAGGACATGCCTCGGAACGTAGTCGCCAAGTCCTGCAGGACCTTCAATGCATCGGCACGCACTGACAGGTACAGGTTGCAGGTGAAACGCGGTTCGGTACCGCCCTTGCCGTCGGACACCGGTTGGTCGCAGTACTGGCCGATGCGGTACAGCTCCCATTTATCCACTTGGCCGGCGTTGAGCAGGTGGCCGAGGCCATAACGCTGGTGCAGCAGCAGGTCGTAGTAGATCCAGGCCGGGTTGTCGGTCCAGGCGGATTTGAAGGTGCCGTCCCACACACCGGCATATACGCGGGTTTGTGGATCATAGTTGCTCGGCACCTTGATGATCCGGCCGCGCAGTTCGAAAGAGCGTGACGGGATCGATTGAAATTGTGCAGCATCAAATTGCAGGCCGATCAGCGCCGAGCCCGGGTAGCGCAGTTTGGCGTCAATCACTTCGGTGGAGGATTCCACAGTGGTGGTATCGGCAATCGCACCGCTGGTGGAGTTCGGCGTGATTCGGCGCACGCGCAGGGTCCAACCACTCTTGGCGGGCGGCAGGTCAACGCGGTGGGAGCGCTCGTATTTGGTGGTGGTCTTGCCGCTGAACGCCGCCGCCAGAACCTGCACGAAGGCGCCGCCATCGGTGGACAGATCGATAGCGTACTGCACGGTGTAGCCGTTGGTATCGCCGTTACTGGTGTTGGTCTGCGAAAGCCGCGTGACCGCCAGGCGCACACGCACCGCCGACAGTTGCAGGTTGGAATAGGACTTGGTCCAGGGCTGGTCGCTGCGCAGCTCAATGGATACCGGGCTTTCGTTCTCCACCGCGGGGAAACCCGGGATATGAGTCTGGTCCTGGCTACCGTTGCGCGTATCGAGGGTCACACCACTGAAGTTGAGGCTGCCATCGGCGTTGGCCAGTGGCGTCTCGTCGAGGAACACCGAGCGCTTATCGTTTTTCAAACCGACAATCTCGCCTTCGCTGACGAGATCGAGGATACGGGCATAGGCCGTACTTTGCAGGCTGTCTGGCGCCTCCACGGAGGGACGGGGCTTGGAAGCGCCGCCTTTGCTGCCAGCGAGAGTGAAGTCAGTCATGGCTTTCCTTCAGGCGAAATAAAGCCCGCACAGTGGCGGGCTGGTTGAAGAGGAAGAACGTTAGAGTTGATCTTGGGCGTAGATCCCGGCGCTGATCACGCAGCTCCCAACGATCAACTGCCCGTAGAGCAGGCCAACCGGATTGCCCTGAGCGTTGGTGTTGACCGGGCCGTTGAAGCTGTAGCTCGGGCGGTTGTCGGGACTGTCCTGGGCTGAAAGCCCTTTGGGCGGCGGCGACAACATTTGCATGACGCCGCCCATCGCCATGGACGCGCCTGCCATCATCATCATGCTGGCGGCGGGACCGGTGATAAAACCAAACGGGTTGTAATACGCCACGGCGATCAGCACGGCACCAATGATGGTCTGCAACCCACCGGCACGCTTTGAGCCGGTCAACACAGGAGCGATACGGATCACGTCCTTGCCGAGCGGCTTCTGGATATCATCCTCTGCGATGTTGCGCTTGCCATTGAATACGGCGAAACGCAGCCCTTTGTCCGCGCTCTGCAGCATGTAGCGTTCAAAGCCGGGAAACTGCTTGAAATAGCCCATCACATCCCTGAAACCGCCGGAGGTGGTCACGCGATGCTCTCGACCGAAAAGCCTGGCGAGCGAACCTGATAACAAGACCGTTCGCATCGTGTGTTGTTCGACTGTAGCGGCCATGATTGCTCTCCTGGTCATAGCTGATCCTGCGCATAGATCCCAGCACTCACCACCGCACTGCCCACCGTCAGCTCGCCATACAACAAACCCACGGGGCTGCCTTGGATGCTGGTATTCACGGGGCCGTTGAAGCTGTAACTGGGCCGGTTTTCCGGGCGATCCATGGTGCCCAGGCCCTTGGGCATCGGGGACATCAGCTGCATGGCGCCGCCCATGGCCATGGAAATGCCGATGTTCGCGGCGAAGGTCCAGCCGGTGGTGGACGTAGCACCGATCAATGTCGAAGTACCATTGGACGCCGCAAGGCCGCCCGAGAAGTAGGACGCGGCCACAATCAACGCGACCCCGATAATGGTCTGCATCGACCCCGCGCGCTTGCTGCCCATCAGCACGGGTGCAATGCGGATATCCGACGCGCCGGAAGGTGCCTTGAGACGATCGGGACCGATATTTTCCCGGCCCAGGAAGATCGAATAAGTCACCCCCAGATCCTTGGACTCCATCAGGAAACGCTCAAACCCCGGCACCAGAATGCATAACGCATGAATGGCCTCCGATGCGTTTCTGACCGCCAATCGATGCACGCGCCCGAAACTGGCGCCCAGGCTGCCGTAGAGGCGCACCGTCCTGACTTTTTCTTGATGCATGGCATCCTCCAGGCGAATGAAACGCCCCTGTGATTAGTGTTTTAACCGCTGACGATGGCGCCAAATGCTGACCGTTACCTCGCCCCAATAGCCACCATAGGTGTCGCGCTTGCTGTCGCGACCATAGAGGTGATGCAGGATCGAGCCTGGCGCCGGGTAATGTTCGGGCTCGCTTTGCAGCACACCGTCAGCCAGGTAGATCGCGGCGTGGTTCGGTACTGGCGAGCGAATCTGCATCAGCACGATGTCACCCTGCTGCAACTGACTGACCTGGATAAAGCCGGCGGCAGGCAGGTTGTCCAGATAGAGATTGCCGCCTTTGTCCCACCAGCCGTCCTCGCGCTGATAGTCACCCAGCTCGATGCCCAGCTCGCGGCGGTAGTAGTCAAGGATGATGCTCAGGCAGTCATGCACACCGTGGGCAAAAGCGCGACCGATCAGGGGGGCCTGGTAACCGTTCGGTGTACAGCTGGCCCACTCCCCGATGCGGACCTGCCCATCGTCACCGGCGCGTACTTCGACAATGTGCCAAGGCAACCCGGAGGCTTCGCACGCCACGCGGTCCGCTTCACTGGGCGTCGCCGGGCAATCCGGATGGCTGTGCACCACTGCGAGGATTTCGCCGCGCTCTTCGGCGGCGGCATAGTCTTCGGGCGCGAGTCGAAAGTGTTCGCTCGGGGTACTCGCCGTGTTACGACACGGCACATACACACGCTTGCGCCCTTCACGAATCAGCAGGCCGCAGCACTCATGCGGGTAGTCGGCCACGGCATGCCGGGAGATCGCCGCCAGGTTGATCTTGTTCATGTTCAGCTCCGCAACAGGCCCGCTGCCGGAAAGGAACCGTAAGGCAGTGGATTATTCTCGCCGAAACGCAGCTTGCAACTGGTCAACCGCCCACCGCACTTGTCCTTGGCGGCATCCGTGACGATCACGTCATTGGTATCCGCCACCGGCCCGCCGTTGTAGCCGCAATAGGGGCCACGATAGCCGCCGCAGCTGAGCCACCAACACACGTTGGCGACGATCTGCCGGCGCGGCAGTTGTACACCGTTGAAGTCCAGCGCACTGGCCAGCTCGAACTTCACGGTCTCATTGCTTTCCGCGACCTTGCGCTCGACGTACCAGATGTCCGGCGGCAACTCCTCTTCGGGGTCTGCTTCGGGCTGGCCGTCGAGATACTTGCCCAGAGTGCGATGGCGAATCAGCCGCGCCCCCACGAGATCCTCGAAATACAGCACCAGCGCCGTAATGAAACCGCCAACGTTGCCCACGGCCAGGGTTGGCGTGGGTTGTGTACCCTGCCCCGACATTTCAAAGCCTTCGGCCTGGATCGGCCAGGGTGAATACTCGTGGCCCTGCCAGAAGATCGATGACGCCTGGGGATAACCGTGAAAGCGGTACAACTCGGCGCCAAGGGCGGTGGCATCGAGCTCGAAAAGCTCCACCCAGGCCCCGGGCTCCAGGGTCTGGATATCTGCGGTGATGGACATATAAATCTCCGGGCAAAGAAAACCCCGCGGATCGCGGGGTGTGGAGCGTCGCTTGAGACGCTAGGGGTGGAAGGCCTGCTCGAACGTCGCTGTCAGGGAGTAGATCCCGGCGCCCAGCGGTGTCGGTTGATACCCTTTGCAGCGATACAGCCCAGGCGAGGCCAACGGCGCGGTCCAACTGAACGCCCTGGCACCGGCATGACGGTCAAGGAACGTCGCAATCGCCCTGATCCGCGCCTCGTCGCCGACGAACGTCAGTGGCCAAGACTCGGTCTTGTTGTTGATTCCGTCAGCCGCTGTTTGCTGATAGCCGTCGCCAAACTTGGCCGATTTAAGGCGAAATTCAACGCTGCCGACAGGCTCGACTTTGGGCTCCCAGGTGAAGGTTTCTGTACTCATGTGTTCTCCAGGCATATGCCTTTGGTTGTCAGCGGCCGTTGATGGCCGACCAGATTTGCCCGCCCGGTTTCAGGTCACGCGCGATCTGCTCGGCGGCGCCCTGACGGGCGGAGCCCGCGTAGGCACGCGCAACGTTCTGGGCGTTGGTATCCGCGCCTGAACCCTGGCCGTCGGCGACATTGATGGTTTGCTGGATGACCACCTGGTTACTGCTGGTGCTGCCCGATTGGCCCGAGCCCAATGCGCGTACGCCAAGCGAACCATCGGAACCGCGACTCAAAGGCATGATGGCTTCGGGGCCGGCTTCGCCGAACAGGGCCAAGGGCGCCAAAGTTGGGCCCGTGGCAATCGAGTTGGTAAAGGCGCCACCGCCGGCAAACGCCTGGATACCGGCGTTCCATGCGCTCCCTTTTGCATGGTATTGAATGCCAGCAGCGTTGAGTTGGGGAGTGAAGGTGTTGCTGAAAGGACCGACGCTGGTAGTCGTCGAGGTGGGCGTGCTGTCGCCCCACAAGGCACTAAACGCTGAGCGGGCTATCCCGAACAACGAACTCAACGCACTGGACGCCGCCGTCTTCGCCGCCATTGTGGCCATGTCTTTGAGCACGGACGTGGCAAAATCCGAAAAGTTGAATTTCCCGGTAGTCGCGAACGTCTGCACCGCCGTGTCCATCTTTTCAAAAGCACTGGTGAACACGGCTTTGGACTGCTCGGCTGCCGTACCAGCCTTGTTCGAATACTCTTCGAAAGCAGCCGAGGCCCCCTGACGCCAATCATCAAGCAATTGGTTCATCTCGGCAAAGTTGCTCTTCATCTGCCGGGTTTTCTCGTCGTCCAGAAAGGCCATGACCTGCTCATCCCCCGAGGGCTTGGGCAGATCACTCCCGTACGCTCCCCCCCCTGGAAACTTCAGCCCCGCCCGCTCGGTATACGACTGCGTATCCAACGAGCCGACAAAACCATTCTGCGCGCCCTGGCTCTGCTTGAGCACCTCCACCAGTTGCGCATTTTTCTGGATAAATCTTTGCGCCGCATCCGTAGCCGGGTCATAAGACTTTTGAAAGTCCTTGAACTGGCCGGAAGTGACCTGCAACGCCGCTGCGGCAGAAGCGCTGACCTTTTTACCGGCGTCTTCGATCTTCTGCTGCATCTCGCGCATGCTTTGTTCGGTAATCCGTGACGCCTTCGCCAGGGCCTGCTCCAGGCTGCCGAGGTTGAGCGTCAGATTACCCTGGTAAGCAGTTGCCATAGGTTTCTCCGGGTCATGGATAAAACCCGCCTCGGCGGGTTTCAAGGAAAATGGCGTCGTCCTTAACGCCACTCGTTCATCGCACGTTCGAGTGACAGGCCCCGACGCAACTCATGGGGCATGAAGTCAATCAACTCGGCCGTGCCGCCGCCCAGCCGGTGGGTCTGCAGCGCCACCAACGCGCTGCCCGCCTCCAGCCGCCTACCGGCATGCAGGGAGCCATATCGGTCGATATAGCGCCCCCAGGCCAGGGCTTCTTGGTAGGTCATGCGTTCCTTGGCTTCGACAATCGTGCGGCCGCCCACTCCGTTCAGCACCAGCTCGTGCCAGAACTCATCGGCGGCCGTCAGTTCTTTGCCGACGCGCCACCCGTGCCATTCACCTCATTGACTGCGTTGAGGATCACGAACCCCAACGACGGCTCAAGGCTGTAGGCATCGTCGTAGCTCAGCGTTTCAGTGCCGTCGCTGCCCAGCGATACCGACGCGGCGAGGTAACTGGCATTGCGGCTCTGCTCGGACTCACCTTGAGTAAACAGGCGCTCGATCACACCAAAGGACTGACGGCGAATGTGCAGGGTAAACGTGTCTGTCACTTCCTTGCCGCTCTTGCTGTCCAGGTGCGTCCAGCTGACTTCTTTCTTGACCGGCACGCCATCGACGATGCCGCCCTTGGCTTTCAGTTGTTTGAGGTTCATGGCGTCTCTCAGGCTTTCTTGATCCAGGCGCTGCCGCCGGTGCGTTGGATGGTGACGGTGGTGGTGACCACGGCGTTCAGCGCGAAGTTGAACGGGAAGTCAGACACGTAGCCGTCGAAGGTGAACCAGGTGCGCGTCGCCGGCAGCTCAAAGCCGTCACCTTTGGTGTTCACGGTAGGCAGCACGTCCTTGCCGTCGGACCAACCGACAGCCCATTTGACGCCGGTGTCACCCTTGGCTTCGGACAATTGGTGCAGGCGAATATGGCTGGCGTTGGTGGGGTCGGCGTTCAGGCCCAGGCTCGCGGTGCCTGGGGTGCGCAAGCCTTTTTTGTAGCTGCGCTCCTCGGCGTTGAGGCTGGTGTCTTCGATCTGCTCAGCGGGCGCGCCGCCGGGTTCGAACGAAGTGGCGTGCTCGATTTCCAGCACGGTGTAAGGCCCGGTGCCGGAGACCGGCGGGACGAGGGCAAAAATCTGGGTACCTTGGGTAAGAATCGACATCGAGTGTTCTCCATGAACAATAAAAAACCCGCCAATGCGGGTTGTGGGGGTGCAACAGTTGTATGACGGTGGTCGAGGCTCAATCAGGGCGCCGGTTTGCCATCCAGATAAGGCGGAGCATTCGGGTCCGTTTCGCGGCTTTTGATCAGGTCGACCAGCGCCTGGTTGCTCTGAGCCAACAGCCGCAAGGCAGCATTGAGCGCCACCTGGCCATCGGTTTGGGTTTGCAGGGCGGCGATCAAGCGGTTGATCGCAGCCAAATCTTCGTCGTTCATCGGCATCTGGATTCCTGTTTCAAATCAGTTAGGTATTGCAAGCGAGGGAGGCATTCATCAACAACGTGCAACTCCGACCATCAAGACGACAACCCGACAGCCGAGATCGAACTGCGATACCCCGCCACCGGATCGCCGACATGGACCACCTTGGCAATCGACCACCGCCCCTGCATGTACGAGGGCCAGGATTCATCCAGTACCAAAAGCCCTTCGGCAGCCAACAAGGGGTTGCCCGGACAGTCGATCTGCATTTTCAAGTCTTCGCGCCCCACACGGCGCAGCTCGCCTTCGGCCACGGCACGGGCTTCGGCTTCGTTCTGACAGCGTTGGCGCACGGTCTTGAACGGAGCAACGCCGACCTGAACCACCTGCTGCTTGCCACTGGCGGCATCCCACCAACTGACGCGACTGCCCGCATACTTGGCGCGGGACTTTTCGTCGAGCGTCGCGGTGATGAACGACTGGTTGCCGGGGCGGTTGTCCTGCGTCACAGAGAGCGTTACCTGCGGCAGCATTTCACGGCCAGACAACGTCTTGACCTGCCCGGCCTCGGCCAGCACATAGAGTTCGTTGAATGGCTTGCTGATGGCGCTGTAGCGCTTGGCGAGACGTGTGATGAAGGCCATGTCGCTTTCGTTGGACTGATCGATATGGGCAATCGCAATGCCCTCCAGCGCCGGCGCCACTCGCGGCGAAAACCCGTGGCGGCTGACCAACTGACGGAACAGCGCACCCAAGGTCGTGGGCCCATAGCTGGCGGATCGACGCTGGCGATAGCCACTTTCATCCACCATGCTGAAGGGCGCAGCCGTGGCCACGATCTTCAAGCACATGGGAAACAGCACCGGGGTTCGCTGGGTAACGACGAACTCGCCCTTTTCCACCAACACCGTCTCCCGATAACCGACGCGCAAACCAATCTTGCCGCTCAAGCTGGGCAGGCCCTCCAAGCCTTCGATATTGAGGGTCAGCTCCAGCCGGTCGCTCTCGATACCCGTGGTGTCGGTGTGTTTCCAATACATGAGGCGTTGATTGAGCAGCGCCGCATTGGCACCGTAAAACTCGATAATCGGGGTAAATTCCTGGGCCATGCCTGCCTCCTTAATCCCAAGCCAGAACAGGCCGTGCAGCGCGCAGCCGTACCTGCATTTCCGGCACGATGATCCAGACACCGGCCGGCAATACCGGCCCATGTTCGGCAAGCTCGGGATTCAGCCGCCACAACGTTTCTTCCGCCGCATCATCACAACGCCCCAACTCACGATAGAGCAGCAGGTTGACCGAATCCCCGGCGATACTTCGTACTCTACGCATTGACGAATTCCTCCAGTTCCAGGCTCCAGGTCATGACCAGAGCGGTGCCGTCGTCAATCACATTGCCCTGGGTTTCCATCAGCGAATTGATCCGCCACAGGCCCCAGTTACGGCCAATACCATCTACCAGCGGTAACGGCGTCCGCCTGTTCTGCAGCGCACGCAACTCGTCCAGGCGCTGCATGCCGATGGCGTACATGGCTGTGCCGCTGAATGTGAGTTTTTCCAACTTCTGGCCGCTCTGCCGCGACTGGGACTTGCTGGCGATAATCGCCAGGTCACTCCAGCCACCGTCGCTAGTACGAACCAACGACGAATAGGCGAACCCTCGAGACAGACCGAAAATAAAGTCGCCGAGTACCATCTGCTGTCGCATCAATCACCTCCTGGATCAGTCAATGCCGCGTTGCGTCGGACACCGAGGGAGTCGGTGACCATCGGCATGCATTGGAACTGCAGAGCCTGGATCACCTGGTTGACGACCTGCTGGGCATCGGCGGGGTTTACGCCGGTGATCTGAATGCTCGGGGCAATACTGACCTGCACGTTATCCGTACGCGCCGCGTTGAGCTCCTTGCTCACCACGCCGGGCGCAGGCAAGCGATCACTTGGCCCAAACAATTTGTCCCCCAGCCAACTCCCCGCTTCACTGCCCAGCAAGCCTCCAATCGCACCGCCGACCGCCGTTCCGACACCGGGGAAAATCATCGTGCCGATGGCCGCACCGGCAGACGCTCCCGCCCAGGCGCCACCGGCAGTACTGAGCCCGGCGCCGACGGCTTTAGCGTCACCGTTGCGCACGCCCTGGACCACGTCGATGGCGGTGTCGACATACTTCAGTGGGCCAAGGCGGCGGGCGGCGGCCGACTCGAGACGCGTCAGGGTGCCGATGGCGGAACCGGCAGACGCTCCCATCAATGCGCCACCGGCAGTACCGAGGCCGGCGCCGATGGCTTTAGCGCCACCGTTGCGTATGCCCTGGGCCCCATCGATGGCGGTATCGACAACCTTCAGCGGGCCGAGGCGACCGGCTGTGGCCGATTCCGGTTTGGCTAATGCGTCCAACAGCCCGGTCACCTGGCCATTGGCTGCGCTATGGGCTGTGGGGCGTACCGTCGAGGGTGCTGCGTAGGAGGCAAATGTGTTGCCCGGCAGACGGGTCGAGCCCTGGCTCGCCAGTTTGCTGTCGAACGCACGCAACGGCTGGCCCATGACATTGAGCGGCTGTGAGACAGGCGCTGAGAGACCAGTAAGTTGCGACTTGAGATCGGCCCGCTTTCTGACGACGCTGGTCTTGATCGACCGTGAGATTGCCTGGCGGGTCGTGTAACGCTTGCCGCGTGGCCCCTTCGCATTAGCCTTGGCGCTTGGCTTGCCTTTGCCGCTGTCTTTGTCCCTGGCGGTTTCGCCGACACGTTCAGGCAACTGAGCGGTCGCTGAATCCAGCGGGCCGCGGATCCCGGCAGGCAGAGCCCCCGTACAGCAGCACTCCTTGCCTGCGTTGCTGCCCTTGCCCTTATCGTCCTTCTTGAGCCACTTGGCAGCGGTTGGAAACTTGTCAGCCACGGCATCAAGCGCCTTGTCCGAGACCCGTTCCTTGGCTTTATCCCACAAGCTGGTGAGCAGTTCTTTGCCGACAAACTTACCGGCATCCGTTGCGCCTTGCAGGCCTTTGTCCACCCAGGAGGTCGAAGCCGGAGCGGGTTCTTTCGGCTGACTTTTGGCAGGCTCGCCACTGACCTCAACCGTCTTGGTTGCCAGCGTATTACCGGTAATGAACAACGTGCTGGTGAGCGTTTCCAACGCCTCGCGCAGCTGCACTTGCTCCAACGTCAAAGCGTTGATATCCACGCTGACGGTCACCAGCGCCGAGGCGAGCACCGACTGCGGATCCTGTTGTGGCCGCGCTGCCGCATCCAGGCTTGCTGGCGCTGCAAGGCTGGCGGAAAACGGTGCCAGCACACTGCCAAGGTCCGCGTCGTCCAGCAGCCAGCGTTTGTCTTCCTGGGCGAGCCTCATCCCAGATTGAGTCTCTTGCATCCCGCTTACTCCTGTTTAACGCCAAGGCGGGTGATCGCGATGTCGTAGCGGCGCAATGCTTTGCCGACGTCCCAGTCGAGGATCTCCGCCTCATTGACCGAGTAGATCAGCGGCACCACATCGAGGATCACTTCGATGTCGCGCTCCGAAAGAAGTCCGCCGGTTGATTTAAAAAATCGTCGATGCGCTCCTGCAATTCCGTCCAGTCGGGCACGGTCAGGTTGGCAAGATCCGGGATCATCAGGCCGGTGCAATGAGCGGTGATGAACTCGGCGCGCTCTTTGTTGGTGGCGAGTTTTTTCATCACCTTGGTGGCGCGCAGCGCCGGCATTTCCAGCGCCAGCTCAGTCAGGGCGCGACCTGCGGCATCGAGTGGCAACAGCAGCTGGACGGGCTGGTCGTGGCTGGTTTTTTCGGGGGTTTTCAAGAAGAACGACGCAGGCTGCGTCGACATTTCGTGTACGTACTGCGCAATGCTTACGTAGTCCGGACGCTTGAGTTGGTCCAGTTCTTTTTCCGACAGGCCGGTGGCGAGTTTCGCCAGTTCAAAGAACTGATCGTCCTCGTCATCACCGGCCCGGGCCAGCGCGTCTTTTTGCGCGGCGTAGAACAGTGGCTTGAGTTGAATCTGCTCGATCGTCGCGCCGGTGTCGGCAGTGATCGGCGAGAGCAGCAGGTGCAAGGGTGGCATCCAGGCCATGGGGCTATTCCTTGGTGAAGTAGGGGGCGAGCAGGCCCGCCCCTTTGGGTTTAAGGCATCAGCACGGCGCGGCGGGCGTCGCCGAGAATGTCGACACCGTTAAGCACGAACTTCTGGGTGCGTACGTCGATGTCGATCACCGGGATACCGTTTTCCAGGCGGTTGTAGGTGCGGCAGGACAGTTCCAGGGTAGTGGTGGGCTTCTCGCCCATTTTCAGCGCAGTCTCGGCCAGGCTTTTCAGCTTGCCGCCGACGGTGTGATAGGTGAAGTAAGTCTTGCCATCCTGATCCTGGCCGGCTTCGCGCACGTTCAGCAGAATGTCGTCGCCCAGGCGCACACCCAGGGCCAGCATGACTTCCGGGCCTGCACCCTGCAGCTCCAACGTGGCGTTGAGCACTTTGGCGCTCTTGGCCATTTCCTCGGCGATGAATCGCCCGCCGGTCATGGGCTCCATATCGAAATCAATCTTCGGCGGCGTGAAGGAGTTGACCGTCGCGGACAACGGCAGGCCTTGAAGGGTGGCCGCAATGGCCTGTCTTACACGGTTGGTAAACATTAGAGAACGTCCTCCAGGAACTGCTCGATGATTTCATCGCGGGCGTTGAGTTGATAAATCATGTGTTCGTTCGGCGCGTAGCGGCCGTAGTCGATGACGATGAACCAGGTGCCGTTCTTGTACTTCTCGACACTGTTGAGTTCCGGGTGCAGGTAAACGCTGCCGCCAGGGATGGTTTCGTCGGCGACCAGGGTCTGCAGCCAGTCGTTGATGCGCTTGACCTCCTGGTCCATGAAGGACTTGGTGAGGTTCTTGGCCATGGCTTTCTGGCCGGCCTTGACCAGCTTGCGGCTGATGGCATCTTCCAGGCCGACGTAGCTGATGAACTTGCCGGTGATGGAACGGTTACCCAGCAGCGAGAAACCGCCGAGGATAGTGCGGGCGTAGTAGCTCACGCCGTAACGGTTGAGCAGGTCGCCTTCGGTGGAGGTATCGAGGATGTTGTACTCGACCACGCGGGAAACGTCTTCGGCGAAGGTCACCTGATTACCAGGGCTTTCCCATTGCTTGACCTTGGCCAATGCGGCAATGGCCAGGGACGATGGCGACAGGAACACGTTTTTCTTCGCGGCCTTGGAGTACACCGACGGCATATTGTGTACCAACAGGCAACGGTCGAACCCGAGGTCGGCACCGCCCAGTTCGCCGCTATAGGTCACTTGGTCGGCGACGGAGGCGTCCTTGCCATCCAGCACCACGCGGGCCTTGATGCGTTTGCCGAAGGCGGCGAACTCACCGGCCACGGCCTTGGTGCCGGTAAAGCCAGGCGCGCCGATGATGGTCAGGTCTTCCGGCACGCTGCTCAGGGCCGCCAGGCCCAGCTTGCGACCGGTGATGGGGTCGTTGCCGCCGATCACATTGTTGACGGTGTCGGCCGGGGTTGCGCCCTCCTCCACGATCACCACATAGACCGGCACCTTCACCACCTTGAGGATCTGGTACACCGCGTGAAACAACGTGCCCGACTCAGTACCGGTAGGGTCCAGCAGCGCCTGAGTGGTAAAGCTGTTGATACGGAATGGGGCGTTTTTCGGGATCGACGCATGAGCGTTCGGCGCGGTGCCGACCAAACCGATAACGTTATCGCCCAGGCCACCCATGGCCTCGGGGGATTCGGTGGCATTCACGGTGATGCCATTATGCTCGAAGTTCAAAACCTCAGCCATGATTAGTCAGCCTTCTTGGGGGTGGAGTTAAGGACGCTGGTCAGTTCCAGGCGGCCGGCGGTGCGCAGGGCGGATGCTTCGACGTCGAGCAGTTCCAACTCCTCGCCGACGGTGGACCAATGGCCACCTCCGGTGGGGAATGGGATGAGGACGGTGTAGGTTTGTCGGTTGTGCATAGGTGGAATTCTCCGGGTGAGAAACGCCAAAGCCCCTACGGAGAGGGGCTTTGGGCGGGCGTAAAAAAACCGCTTTAGCGGTGGGTTCAGATACGTTCGGGCAATGGATAAAGGGCCTTGATTTCGGCCACCTTGTCACGCCAAGCCTTTTCTTTTTCGGGGGTTTCGTCGTATTGCCACTCAAGGAAAAGGGGGTCTGCTTCAGTCTCGTACAATGTACGACGTGCAGAGATGACACCGTCCAATTTCGCGCTGTTTTCAGCTTGCTGACACAGTTCCTCTGCTCGGGTTTCGTCAAGCCCCAGCGCTACCAAGGTTGGGCGATCCGCCGGAACATTAATGAGCGTTTCACCGGAGGCAAGCAGCAGTTTTTTAATAGACCCAACCATGTTTATGCTCCCTTCACCGCGTAGCGCAGATCATTATCCAGTGTGTAAGCCAACCTGCTTTCCGGGTAGGTTTCTCCGAGCTCGGGTGCAGTGATGGCGAAAGGTTTGACCTTCCAGGAAATTTCATACTCAGGCGTCACTGCTTGGCTCAGTTCAACTTCGGCATCTGAACGACTGAACTTCACAGGCTCTTCAAAGCTTTTGGTGACGATATACGTCAGCCCGCCACGCAAGTAGCAGCCAGACTCCTGGGGAGAAGAGACCAATGCACCTACGGTCTGGTTAAGCCAGATTGGCTTCAGCCCGGTAACCGGACGAACGTAAGACAGCATCCCGAATTGGGCACGGCGTACGGTCTCCCGATAAGTCTGAGAGATTCGTTTGATAGTCAGGAAATTTGCGTCCCCGTTCCATGGGATCCCACAGCCTTCTATCTGAAGGTTCAGACCTGCAACATGTGACTCGAAATTGTTATTGAACGGATTGAGGTTGGCGTCCAAAGCGTAGTTTCTCGAGATAATAATCTCCGACATCCCTTTTTCGTTACCGGGCATACGCCACCAGACCGGATAAAAGATATTGGTGGACAACCCCGTAAGATCGATCGTTTGCGTATAAGACGCACGGCCATTGATATCCTTGGCCTGTACACTATTGCGCCATGCCGTGAATTGAGCCGATGCGACCTCAACACGCGCATCGATTTTGCCAATCTGATTAGTCACGGTATCCGTGAGTTTGTTACAAGCATCCACAACTTTCGTAATCGTCGCTTCAATTCCCATCATCAACTCCCTGTCGATTTTCGTCTTTCCAGCACTTTTGCAAGCACTCTTACTTCGCTTCGAGATGCATAACCCTGAACATCAAGTCCACATGTCGCGACATGTTGTCCACCGAAGCCGCCGCTAAAATCGCGATCTCTTCGGCCAGCAACACATTCAGGTTTTCACTGCCCACCACAATCGTCACGCTATCCGCCGGCAACGGCGAAATATCCAGCGTGAACTTTTGCAGCACCCGCGCCGCCGCCGCCTTATACGTCAGCAACTTCCCCGCGACGGAATACACCGCCAGCAACGTCCCGCTGGCGAGGTAGAAACCGAACTCGCCAATTTCATACTCGGCCTCGCCATCGAACAGCGCGGCCATCCTGAGTTGGCGGTCGCCGAGGTCTTCGTAATCGACGATGGCAACCCGCTGACGCTCGTCCCGCAAGGCCACTTCCGTGCCGTCCGGGTTGTAGCGGCCGGTGCCGGCGCCGATGTGGGTGATTTCGCCTTTCAGGCCCTGGTTCTTTGCCTGCAGCACTTCATCCAAACCTTTGGAGGTGAAGCGCACCAGGCGCGTAATGTCATCTGTCATGGCTGCGCCCTGAGGTCGTAGTCGTTAATTGTGTAGTGCTGGGCGACCCCTGCACTGTTAATTCGAGCAACCAGCGCCAATTCCGGCAGTGCGCCGTCCAGATACAACTCACCGTCGCTCAATGGGGCATCGAGTACCTGCGTGAGCGCGAGCTGACCTTCGGTCTCATGAACAACTGTGATCGTCGCCCGATCCCGCTCACTCTGCGCCGCATTGATGCGGCGGATCAGCCGGTTATGGTCACCGCTGGACCAAGTGCGCCCGATGATCGCCTGGACGTCGAAGGTGTAAGGCACACCCAGCGGGCGCTGTTGATACCAGGCGCTGATGTTGGGGGTGAAACCCAGCGACTCCACCGCGTAGCTCAAGGCCTTGGGCGTGCCCGCCTGGCGCTGGATCTGCCAGGACAGGGCCACGGTGAGGCGCTTTTCGGTTTCGCTGGCGTCGGCATCCCACTCACTGACGCCACGGTCGGCCGCCAGGTAGGGCAGGAATTGGGTGGGGGTTTGCAGCGGGTTCATCAACGCCGGAAACGGCGGCATGACCCGGTCGAGCAACTGTCCGAACCCCAGGTCCAAGGCTTTTTCCAACGGCGAACTGTTGGCCGGCAGCAGGCTTGCTTTGGGTTCATCACTCATAGCGTGCGCACCTCCACCTCAACCCCCGTGCAATACGGGGCCTGGAACGCGGTGCTGATAATCGGCTGCAAGGGTTCGAGGATTTGCAGTTGTGCCGCACCCGCACTGTGGATGGCGTAGTCGATCCAGCTCGGGTCCACTCGCCCTTCCAGGCGATGGCAGGAGTCTGCATAGGTTTGCAGCAGTTTCTGGGCGGCGACTTGAGTGAGCCCGGAGTCAGGGCCCGCATTGATCTTGGCCACCACACGAATTTTGTAGGGTTGAATCTGTGCCCCCTGCACGCTGACCAGGTCTGTCTCCGGTCGCACATCGGGCCTTGCGAAATGGCGCCGCACACCGTCAAGCAGATCGGCGGATGGCGTGCCGTCACCTTCCCGCGAAAGCACCGTGACCATCACTTCGCCCGGCGCGGTGCGGCGGGCGTTGCCGTCCTTGACCTGGGCGGCATAGCCGTCCGGGTCGAAGGTGTAGCTGACGGTCACCACGCCCGGTGTCGCACTTTGCACCTTTACCGCAGGGCGTTCACCCAGGGTGAAGACCTCGCGGCGATACTGCATCCGCGAGCCCGCCGCAGGAGCGTGGGGTGCCAGGTAGTAGCGCAGTCGAGCGTCGTCGTCGCTTTCCAGAGTCGGCGGCACCGGCGGGAAAGCCGCGGGGTCGCCCGGGTCGAGCACTTGGCGTTCCAGGCCCATGTCGGCCAGGCGGGCATCCAGGTTACTGCCGGTAGCCCACCACGCCAGCATCTGCTTGATGCGGGCGTTGTATTTGCGTTCGTGAGTCTGCAGGCGCACGCAAAACGCTTCCAGGGCCAGGGTCAGCAGCTCGCTTTCGTTGTCGAGGCTGACCTTGAGTTTGGCCGCGCTTTGCGGCGCTCGGGTGGCGACATAGTCGACGACAAACGCCTTGAATTCGGCCAGCAGCGGTTCGAACTCATCCACCGCAATGATGGCCGGCTCCGCCAGTTGGTTCTGGCCTGGGATCAGCATGCTCATGTCACGACCTCGAAGGTTTGTTGGCGGTTTTTCCAGGTGCCGGCGAACCGCAGCAGCAGGCCGGCGCCCTGGCGGGTGGCGACGATGACCTGGGGTTGAAAGTCGCCAATGCCGTTCTGGGTGTTGTAGAACGCCTGGGCAGCATGGCTTTGGGCGAGGATCAGCAAGTCATCGCCGAGGTTCTGGCCCAGCAGTTGCGGGATCATCGAGCCGTACAGCGGGCGCTTCTGACGAGTGCCCAGGGGGGTGGTCAGCGCTCGGGTGGCGCGCTGCACGAATTGCAGCCAGTCATCGACGGCTGCCCCGGTGTTGCGATCGATGCCGATCATGGGATGTCCTTATCACGGGCTGATGACCCGACCTTGGTGGTCCACCAACGGGCCGCTGAAGTGCGCGCCGCCGGCATCCAGCACCAGGCGGGTACCACCGATTTGCAGGATGATGCCTTGGGCGCTGAGGGTCAGGCCGGCAGCGCCGACCTTGACGTCGACTTGCTCGCGCGAACCGCTGAACGTGGTGGGGCCGTTGACCCAGTTGAAGGTGTGGCTGGCGTCGTCGTAATCGCTTTGGGTGCCGTCTTGATGGCGCCGCCGGGTCAATGTCGCCAGGCTCGAAACCGGCGGGAAGCGATCACTGTTCAAACCGAACAAGGCCACGGACTGCCCGCCACCTTCACCGCCGCCATAGTTGAACAACAGGCATTGTTCGCCCACGGATGGAATGCGGGTCTCGGTCTGCGTACCGGCGCTGGGGTTGAAAAAGCGGATGGCCGGGGTTAGCAATTCACCGTGGCTGACCTTGCAGGTATGACTGGCAGCGTCGACCTCCTGGCACACGCCGATGCGACAGAAGCTTTCGGCGCGACGATAAAGGTCTTCGAGCTGGGCTTCCATTTCCGCCAGGCGCTCGACAATCGGCCCCAGTTGCATGCGTAACAGCGCGTCGAACATGGGCTACTCCGACAGGGGTTTGTATTGAGCGGGGTCGTCAATGTTCGTGACGTCCCAGGTGCAGGCAAACAGCGGCTGGCCTGTGGGATCGTTGAGCAACACAGGCCCGATATAGAGGGTTTGGGTGAAAGAAACCGTCCAGGTGTCATAGTCCATCCCTGCGCCAGCCCGCAGCGTAGGAGCAGCGACGATATTCGTCGGCAGATCACACTGTGGTTGGGGCAGGTTCCAGCGGTTATCCAGCACCAAATCCATGAGCTGGCTGGCCAGGTCGCAGGCGTCAAACGGCAAGGCGCCTGGCGCGACCATGGTCTTGAGCGAAATCGCCAAGGCGTGCGCCTTGCGCCCTTCGCGGGAGCGGATGCCCGGGCCGTTGCCCTCGACCGTGATCATCACGCCGGTTTCGCCCCCTGTGCCCTGGAAGTCCTGATGACTGCCGACCTTCAAATTCGGGAACGCAGCGTGCAGCGCCTCGCCGATGGCCTGGGGCAGTTGAGATGGCTTTTCAATAAGCGTCATTTAAGTAGCGTCCTTGCAGCGGTTACTGCGGGTCCTGGCGGGAACTTTCATTGACCCCGATGCGCTTGGCTGCCCACCGTTCATAAAGGCCGATGGCAACATCGGCACCGGCCATGGCGGTCAAGCACCCAATGGCGCCGGCGGTCCAGATCGACATGCCGGCGGCGTAGCACAGCATCAGCGCCGAAACCCCGCACACCATGCAGGCTCCAGAGCGCAGGGCGAGCCGGCGGATCAGCGACCAACCACGGGCGCCCTCCTTGTCTGCACGCCACATTTCGCCGGATACCCCGCCGATCACTGCCAATACGATGACCAGCCAGATAGGCATTTCCGCTAACGCTTGCTGTTCATTTGTCATGTCACGCCTCCTGGCTGAGCACTAGATAGTCCGTTTTTCATTTACACATGCTTCGATAGGTAGGCATTCCAAAAAGCCCGGTCGCCCGGGCTTTTCAGTAATGATGTCCTCGAACTTTCGGCGCTACTGGCGCGGTACGGTTCTTTCCTCAATGTTTTTCCGACCACGATCCCTGTCTGCCGGATAACTGCTTTTGGTGCTTTACGCTGCACACCCGGGTCAGTTGCCAACCCTCTGAACCGTTATTAGGCCGGTTCATCGCTGCCTGTTTTGTGCTTCCTGTCAAGAAAGCCGGTTGAAACTAAAGAGCGTCGGCATCCTTGCCGGTGTTGCCTGGCATCCCTGCCATCGCTTCGATGGCGTCCTTGCCGATGTTGCGTGCCTTCCTTGTCTTCCCTGGCAGCATCCTTGCCGCCTCCACCAAGCCTTGTTGGCTGGCTTGAGACAAAGAATATGCATGTATGCATATACAGTCAATGCGTAAATGCATTTATTTTTGCGCTGGAAATGCGCATGTGCATTTTCGGCCTTGTGGACAAAGGGTTTGGCGATTTTCTACGGGCGAAAAAAAGCCCGCACAATGGCGGGCTGTGTCTTACGCATGAGGGTTAACGGGCGTACATGCCCCACCAGAACACATGGCCGAGGATGCTGATCTGCTCATCCTGGATATCCTGGAAGCTATAGTCCTCGTCCGGGTGCTCGTCACGGTTGAAACTGCGCAGGCGAATTCCGGAAGGCAGGCGGTAGAGCTGCTTCACGCGCAACTGGCCATTGTGATTGATGGCATACAGGTCGCCATCGACGATATCGCCAATGCCACTCTTGCCCGCATTCACCCCCACCGTGGCGCCGTCGCGCAGCACCGGCAACATGCTGTTGCCACGTACCGTCACACACTTGGCCTGGTCGAACTGCACACCGTTATGTCGCAGGCTGCGCTTGCCGAAACGCAGGCTGGCCTTCTCGCTTTCCTCGATGACGAATCTTCCTGATCCAGCAGCCAATTCAACCTCGCGCAGAAAGGGGATCGACACCTCGTCATCATTAACGGGCGTGTCGTCATCCCACAGGCTTATGTCCTTGAGTTCCGAATGCATCGGGTCGCGCCCTTCATCCCGCTGCGCACCCACTGCCGCGCGCCCGCGCAGGTAATCGGTGCCCACGCGAAAGTACTCGGCGATGCGGGAAATGTGCTTGTCCGACGGGTCAACGATCTTGCCGCTGAGGATCCGGGACAACGTGGATTGAGGCACGCCGGTACGCCGGTGAAGCTCCGTGGGGGAGATCCGGTCGCGGTCCAGCAGCTCTCTTAAGACGATAGAAACGTTGCGTTTTTGCATAGAGTGGATATTGACGGGAGTTTTGAGGGATGGCAAATGCTAATTTGCATATCTTATGCATTTGCCATGCCTTTTGCCTGTCCACTTATGACCTGCGAAGCGCCAACCTCGCGTGTTAACCTTGCGGCCATTGCAAAATCAGCCGGGCCAGTGCCCTATCTTTGCCCCACCACTTTCAACGAATTTGCCAACTAATCTGATGAGTAAAAACACTTCCGATCTGTCCTCCCACACTCCGATGATGCAGCAGTACTGGCGCCTGAAGAACCAGCACCCTGATCAGTTGATGTTCTATCGCATGGGCGACTTCTACGAGATCTTCTATGAAGACGCAAAGAAGGCCGCCAAGCTGCTGGATATCACCCTGACCGCACGCGGGCAGTCGGCGGGGCAGTCGATTCCGATGTGTGGGATTCCTTACCATTCGTTGGAAGGTTACCTGGTCAAATTGGTGAAGCTGGGCGAATCGGTGGTGATCTGTGAGCAGATCGGCGATCCGGCGACCAGCAAAGGCCCAGTCGAGCGCCAAGTGGTGCGGATCATCACGCCGGGAACGGTGAGTGACGAGGCGTTGCTGGATGAACGGCGCGACAACCTGATCGCGGCGGTGCTGGGCGATGAGCGCCTGTTTGGGCTTTCCGTACTGGATATCACCAGCGGCAACTTCAGCGTGCAGGAGATCAAGGGTTGGGAAAACCTGCTGGCGGAGTTGGAGCGCATCAATCCGGTGGAGCTGTTGATCCCGGATGATTGGCCGAAGGACTTGCCCGCAGAAAAACGCCGTGGGACCAAACGTCGTGCGCCGTGGGATTTCGAACGCGATTCGGCGCTGAAAAGTCTGTGCCAGCAGTTCTCGGTGCAAGACCTCAAAGGCTTCGGCTGCGAGACCCTGACCCTGGCGATCGGCGCCGCCGGTTGCTTGCTCAGCTATGCCAAGGAAACCCAGCGCACCGCCCTGCCCCATTTGCGCAGCCTGCGTCATGAGCGCCTGGACGACACCGTGGTGCTGGATGGCGCCAGCCGTCGAAACCTGGAGCTGGATACCAACCTGGCCGGTGGGCGCGACAACACGTTGCAATCGGTCGTGGACCGTTGCCAGACCGCGATGGGCAGCCGTTTGCTGACGCGCTGGTTGAACCGTCCGCTGCGCGACCTCGGCGTGCTGCAAGCCCGTCAGTCCTCCATTACTTGTCTGCTGGATGGCTATCGCTTTGAAAAGCTGCAGCCGCAACTGAAGGAAATCGGCGATATCGAGCGCATCCTGGCGCGGATCGGCCTGCGCAATGCGCGGCCCCGCGACCTCGCGCGCCTGCGCGATGCCCTCGGCGCGTTGCCGCAACTGCAAGTGGCGATGACCGAACTGGACACGCCGCACCTGCAACAACTTGCCGTCACCGCAGGCACTTATCCGGATCTCGCGGCCCTGCTGGAAAAAGCCATTATCGATAATCCGCCGGCGATCATCCGTGACGGCGGCGTGCTCAAAACCGGTTACGACACCGAGCTGGACGAGCTGCAGTCGCTGAGCGAGAACGCCGGGCAGTTCCTGATTGATCTGGAAGCCCGTGAAAAAGCCCGTACGGGCCTGGCCAACCTGAAGGTCGGCTACAACCGCGTGCACGGCTACTTTATCGAGCTGCCGAGCAAGCAGGCCGAGTCGGCCCCGATCGACTATCAGCGGCGCCAGACCCTCAAGGGTGCCGAGCGCTTTATCACGCCGGAGCTCAAAGAGTTTGAAGACAAGGCCCTGTCGGCCAAAAGCCGTGCCCTGGCTCGGGAAAAGATGCTCTATGAAGCCTTGCTCGAAGACCTGATCAGCCGTCTGGCACCGCTGCAAGACACCGCCGCCGCCCTGGCCGAACTGGATGTGTTGAGCAACCTGGCCGAACGCGCACTGAACCTTGACCTGAATTGCCCGCGCTTCGTCAGCGAGCCGTGCATGCGGATCGTCCAGGGACGTCACCCGGTGGTGGAACAAGTGTTGACCACCCCGTTCGTGGCCAATGACCTGTCGCTGGACGACGATACCCGCATGCTGGTGATCACCGGTCCGAACATGGGCGGTAAATCCACCTACATGCGCCAGACCGCATTGATTGTGTTGCTGGCGCACATCGGCAGTTTTGTACCGGCAGCCAGTTGCGAGCTGTCGCTGGTGGACCGCATTTTCACGCGGATCGGTTCCAGCGACGACCTGGCCGGTGGCCGCTCGACCTTTATGGTGGAAATGAGCGAAACCGCCAATATTCTGCACAACGCCACCGAGCGCAGCCTGGTGCTGATGGACGAAGTCGGTCGCGGCACCAGCACTTTCGACGGCCTGTCCCTGGCGTGGGCGGCGGCTGAACGTCTGGCGCACCTGCGTGCCTATACGCTGTTCGCCACCCACTACTTCGAACTGACCGTATTGCCGGAAAGCGAGCCGCTGGTCGCCAACGTGCACCTCAACGCCACTGAGCACAACGAGCGCATCGTGTTCCTGCACCACGTGCTGCCAGGCCCGGCGAGCCAGAGTTACGGCCTGGCTGTGGCCCAGTTGGCTGGCGTGCCCAACGATGTGATCACCCGCGCCCGTGAACACCTCAGCCGCCTTGAAACCACGGCCCTGCCCCACGAAACCGTGGTCGCAAACCCGGCCAAGGCGCCCCGCAAGCCCAGTACGCCGCATCAGAGCGATATGTTCGCCAGCCTGCCTCATCCGGTGCTGGATGAGTTGGCTAAACTTGATGTGGACGACTTGACGCCGCGAAAAGCGCTCGAAATGTTATATGCACTGAAGACTCGGATATAACGCAGACGCTTGCAAGCTGGTAGACTCTCGCGCGGTTTGGGATGCTGCAGGCTCTTAGCCTGGCCTGCAGACTATCGCTCCCGAACCTCGCGAGCCCTGCCACAAAGGGTTTCGCTGCCGCCGCCTGAGGAGAAAATTAGAAATGACCTTCGTCGTCACCGACAACTGCATCAAGTGCAAGTACACCGACTGCGTAGAAGTGTGTCCGGTGGACTGCTTTTACGAAGGCCCGAACTTCCTGGTCATCCACCCGGATGAGTGCATCGACTGCGCCCTGTGTGAACCGGAATGCCCGGCCGTCGCGATTTTCTCCGAGGACGAAGTCCCGGCAGAGATGCAGGAATTCATTCAGCTGAACGTCGAGCTGGCGGAAATCTGGCCGAACATCACCGAACGCAAAGACCCGATGCCGGATGCAGCGGAGTGGGATGGAAAAAAAGGCAAGATTGCAGACCTCGAACGCTGATAGCGTCGTCGCCCCCCAAAAAGGCCCCTTGCGGGCCTTTTTGCGTCTCTGGGTGAACCGTTGCTTTTCTACAGGCAAAAAAAAGGGGCGGTTTGACCCGCCCACATTTTTTCCCTAGTCCCTGTATTCCTTTTCATCATCCTGATGAATCGCATCCTGCGACGTTCCTTCAAACCATCGTTCCTTGATGGCCGTGTCAATCCGTGGACACGGGGCTGATGTTAGAGAGTTCCAAAGGAAGTTCAACGGGATGCGTCCAGCCACCCCGTCAACGACCACCACCAAAACTCGATAAATAATTCTTATATTTCAAACAATTAGAAAAATCTCTCGACGATTCGAGGCGCCCGTGCAGGGCAAAAAAACCAAACACTTACGAAAAAGTAAGCGAATGCTTACACCCGCAATTGCGTAAAAGCGCGAGCGCGCCTCATTGACTATCTTGCAGGCAAGAAAAAGCCCCGACAGTGTCGAGGCTTCTTTCCCTGCAACCTGCTCAGTCTTCGCTGACGGTAATCGTCGGCATTGCTGGCGCGACGGCCTCCTGCAAGACAATCCGTGCGCCCACATGGCGCGCCAGCTCTTGATAGATCATGGCGATCTGGCTGTCCGGCTCAGCCATCACAGTAGGCTTGCCACCATCGGCCTGCTCACGAATCAGCATCGACAGGGGCAACGAGGCCAGCAATTCGACACCGTACTGGGTCGCCAGCTTCTCGCCTCCACCTTCACCAAACAGGTGCTCGGCATGCCCGCAGTTGGAACAGATGTGCACCGCCATGTTTTCCACGACACCGAGTACCGGGATGTTGACCTTGCGGAACATCTCCACACCTTTCTTCGCGTCGAGCAGCGCCAGGTCCTGGGGCGTGGTCACGATCACCGAGCCGGCCACCGGGACCTTCTGCGCCAGGGTCAGTTGGATGTCACCGGTACCCGGCGGCATGTCGATCACCAGGTAATCCAGGTCGCCCCAAGCGGTCTGGGTGACCAATTGCAGCAGCGCACCGGACACCATCGGCCCGCGCCAGACCATCGGCGTGTTGTCATCGGTGAGAAAAGCCATGGACATCACTTCCACGCCCAAGGACTCGATAGGCACAAACCACTTCTGGTCCTTCACTTTGGGGCGCGTACCTTCGGCGATACCGAACATCACGCCCTGGCTCGGGCCGTAGATATCCGCATCGAGAATGCCCACCCGCGCGCCTTCGCGGGCAAGGGCCAGGGCCAGGTTGGCCGCCGTGGTCGATTTACCTACGCCGCCCTTGCCGGAGGCCACCGCCACCACGTTCTTGACGTTGGCCAGCCCCGGAATTTGCGCCTGGGCCTTGTGCGGGGCAATCACGCACTGGATGTCGACCTTGACGGAACCGACGCCGTCGAGGCCCTCGATGGCCATTTGCAACATCTGCGCCCAGCCGCTTTTGAACAGGCCGGCGGCATAGCCCAACTCCAGCTGGACCGACACCTGGTCGCCCTGAACCTCGATGGCCCGCACACAACCGGCACTGACCGGGTCCTGGTTCAAATAGGGGTCGGTGTACTGGCGAAGAACGGCTTCCACCGCTGCGCGATTGACGGCGCTCATGGGCTACTCCCGAAAAAGACTGACTGAAACAGGCGGCTATCCTAACCGTTCCCGTCGCCCAACGGCATGCGTTTCGAACGCCGGGATGATTTTGAAACAACGCCACGGGGTGAAATATATTTCCCGGCGCTTTATAGTGGCCGACCTCCGTTTCATCAAGTAGCCGAGCCCCATGTCCGAGCCACGCAAGATCCTCGTCACCAGCGCCCTGCCCTATGCCAATGGTTCCATCCATCTTGGCCATATGCTTGAGTACATCCAGACCGATATGTGGGTGCGCTTCCAGAAGCATCGCGGCAATCAATGCATTTATGTCTGCGCGGACGACGCCCACGGTTCGGCCATCATGTTGCGCGCCGAAAAAGAAGGGATCACGCCAGAACAACTGATCGCCAATGTGCAGGCTGAACACAGCGCCGACTTTGCCGAGTTCCTGGTGGATTTCGACAACTTCCACTCGACCCACTCCGAAGAAAACCGCGAGCTGTCGAGCCAGATCTACCTGCGGCTCAAGGATGCCGGGCACATCGACCAGCGTTCGGTCACCCAGTATTTCGACCCGGAAAAGAAAATGTTCCTGGCCGACCGCTTCATCAAGGGCACCTGCCCTAAATGCGGCTCCGAAGACCAATACGGCGACAACTGTGAGAAATGCGGTGCCACCTACGCACCCACCGACCTGAAAGATCCGAAGTCGGCCATCTCCGGCGCCACCCCGGTACTGAAGGACTCCCAACACTTCTTCTTCAAGCTCCCGGATTTCCAGCAGATGCTGCAAGCCTGGACCCGCAGCGGCACCCTGCAGGACGCCGTGGCCAACAAACTGTCCGAGTGGCTCGACAGCGGCCTGCAACAGTGGGACATCTCCCGCGATGCGCCGTACTTCGGTTTCGAGATCCCGGGCGAACCTGGCAAGTACTTCTATGTATGGCTGGATGCGCCGATCGGCTACATGGCCAGCTTCAAGAACCTGTGCGACCGCACCCCGGCGCTGGACTTCGACGCGTTCTGGGGCAAGGACTCCACCGCCGAGCTGTATCACTTCATCGGCAAGGACATCGTCAACTTCCACGCACTGTTCTGGCCGGCGATGCTTGAAGGTTCGGGCTACCGCAAGCCGACCGGCATTGCCGTACACGGCTACCTGACGGTCAACGGCCAGAAGATGTCCAAGTCCCGTGGCACCTTCATCAAGGCGCGCACGTACTTGGACCATCTGTCGCCGGAATATCTGCGTTATTACTACGCCTCCAAGCTGGGCCGTGGCGTCGACGACCTGGACCTGAACCTGGAAGACTTCGTACAGAAGGTCAACTCGGACCTGGTCGGCAAGGTGGTCAACATCGCCAGCCGTTGCGCCGGCTTTATCCACAAGGGCAACGCCGACCTGCTGGTCGCCGAAAACGCCGCGCCGGAGCTGACCGAAGCCTTCACGGCCGCTGCGCCAAGCATCGCCGACGCCTATGAAGCCCGCGACTTTGCCCGCGCCATGCGCGAAATCATGGGCCTGGCCGACCGAGCCAACGCCTGGATCGCCGACAAGGCACCGTGGTCGCTGAACAAGCAAGAAGGCAAGCAGGCTGAAGTGCAGGCGATCTGCGCCACGGGCGTCAACCTGTTCCGCCAATTGGTGATCTTCCTCAAGCCGGTACTGCCACTGCTGGCCGCCGACGCCGAAGCGTTCCTGAACGTCGCGCCGTTGACCTGGAATGATCACGCCACCTTGCTCGGCAACCATCAGTTGAATGAGTTCAAGCCACTGATGACCCGCATCGACCCGGCCAAAGTCCAGGCCATGACCGACGCTTCGAAAGAAGACCTGACTGCCAGCCAGACCGACACCGGCGAGTCCGCTACGACCGGCAATGGAGAGCTGGCCAAGGACCCGATTTCTCCGGAAATCGAGTTTGACGCCTTTGCGGCCGTGGACCTGCGTGTTGCACTGATCGTCAAGGCCGAAGCAGTAGAGGGTGCCGACAAGCTGCTGCGCCTGACCTTGGACATTGGTGACGAGCGACGCAATGTCTTCTCCGGGATCAAGAGCGCGTATCCGGACCCGTCCAAACTCGACGGGCGCCTGACCATGATGATCGCCAACCTCAAGCCACGGAAGATGAAGTTCGGCATTTCCGAAGGCATGGTGATGGCGGCAGGCCCTGGCGGCGAAGAAATCTACCTGCTCAGCCCGGACAGCGGCGCAAAGCCGGGCCAACGCATCAAATAACCGGCTGTGTAGTGAGCGGGCTTGCCCCGCGCTGGGTGGCGCAGCCGCCCCAATAAGGACGCCGCAGTAGTTTCAGAAACACCAAGGCGCCTGGATTTGGGGAGGCTTCGCCCCAATAAGGACGCCGCGGTAGTCTCAGAAACACCAAGGCGCCTGGATTTGGGGCGGCTTCGCCACCCAGCGCGGGGCAAGCCCGCTCACTACAAGCCCTGTTTGTTCAACTGGCATGCCAATGGTCACGAACCTGATTCAACGTATCGACGCGCTGCTGCCGCAGACCCAATGCGGCAAATGCGGGCATCCGGGCTGCAAGCCTTATGCTGAGGGTATCGCCCTTGGTGAGGCGATCAACAAGTGCCCTCCCGGTGGGGAGGAAACCATCGCCGGCCTGGCGCAATTGCTGAAAGTGCCGATTCTGGCGCTGGATACCAGCCGAGGAGAAGCCCCGGCCCAAGTCGCCTACATCCGAGAAGCCGAATGCATCGGTTGCACCAAGTGCATCCAGGCCTGCCCGGTGGACGCGATTGTCGGAGCCGCCAAGTTGATGCATACCGTTATCATCGATGAGTGCACAGGTTGCGACCTTTGTGTCGCGCCCTGCCCGGTCGATTGCATTGAGATGCGCCCAGCGACCTCTGTGTTGCCGATTGTGGGTGGCCTGGCAGCTAATGACCACCAGCACCATGAACGCGGCCTCAAGCGCGACCGGGCACGACGGCGCTTCGAGCAGCGTAATGCCCGCCTGCAACGCGAAGAAGCGCGCAAGCTCGACGAACGCCTGGCACGGGCCAAGCGCTCGGCGCCGGTTATGCCCATGCCGACCGATTCAGCCCAGGACGCTGCGGTCAAAAAAGCCAAAATCACGGTCGCAATGAGTCGCGCTCAGTTGCACAAATCCTTGAAAGCTTTTGGTCACCCACCGACCTTTGAGCAACAGTCGCAACTGATCGTGCTGCAACAGCAGTTCGAAGCGGCGGAGCAGGCCCTCGCGGCCCTGGAGGTCCCCAGCCCGACAGCGCTGCCGAGTCAAAAAGACCCAGCGCTCAAGCGCGCAAAAATCCAACTGGCAATGCGTCGCGCCGAACTGAAAAAAGCCCAGGACCTGAACGCTGACCAACAGCAATTGGCAACCTTGAGCGCAGCGCTGGTCAGCGCCGAGCAAGCCTTGCATGACGCTGAGAATGACAGCGAGCAACCCAGGCCCGACTTGCAGCGCGTAGAAAAACGCCCCATCGACGCAGAACTGCGCCAGTTGAAAACCGCCTTGGCCTATGCCCGGGCCGAGGTCAGCAAGTTACAACGCCAACCTGGCTGCAGCGCGACTGAGCTGGACGCCGCACAGCACAAGCTGGACGAGGCACAGCGCCAAGTGAACGCGCGTACCGGCGCTTAAGCCGCGACAGACGCTGCCGGGTGTGCGGATGATGGTTTATCCTGCACGACCCGGCCCCCCACCTTTGAACACTATGCTGCCCGCTTGCAAGGAAACGCCCGCCCCATGAACGCTGCCAAACGCCTGGAAATTTTCCGCAGGTTTCACGAAGACAATCCCGAACCCAAAACCGAGCTGGCCTACTCGTCGCCGTTCGAGTTGTTGATTGCGGTGATCCTTTCGGCTCAGTCCACAGACGTTGGCGTCAACAAGGCCACGGCCAAACTGTATCCGGTGGCCAATACACCGGAGGCCATTTACGCCTTGGGCGTGGACGGTCTGTCGGAATACATCAAGACCATCGGCTTGTACAACAGCAAGGCCAAGAACGTCATTGAGACCTGCCGCCTGCTGATTGAACTGCATGGCAGTGAAGTGCCGCAAACCCGTGAAGCGCTGGAAGCGCTCCCCGGTGTGGGCCGAAAAACCGCTAACGTCGTACTCAATACGGCATTCCGGCAACTGACCATGGCGGTGGACACGCATATCTTCCGCGTCAGCAACCGTACCGGGATTGCTCGCGGCAAAAACGTGGTGGAGGTGGAAAAACAATTGATGAAGTTCGTGCCCAAGCCGTATTTGCTCGATTCCCACCACTGGCTGATCCTGCACGGGCGATATGTCTGCCAGGCCCGCAAACCACGCTGCGGGAGCTGCCGCATCGAAGACCTGTGCGAATACAAGGACAAGACGTCCGACGATTGAGTGATCATTAGTTTTTGCAATCAATCGATTGAAAAAATCTTTTTTACCCGATCATGGATTATCGTTATAAGGAGCGCCAACGGCAGTCTTAGCCTGGAGTTAACCTTATGAGCACTGGCAAAGAACAACTGGATGTAGAAGACGACCTCATTGCAGAGGCGGATGACGAAGGAGATGCCCCTGTTGTAGAGGTGGCCAAGACCAATTTGAGCAAACGCCGCACTATCGACAATCTTCTGGAAGAGCGACGCTTGCAAAAACAGCTGGCCGATTACGACTTCGATCTCTGATCGACTCGTGAACGACCGGAAGCCTCCCTGACGGAGGCTTTTTTGCCGGTATACGAATGCCGGAGCGGTGGAATGTCTTAACTCATACCAGCCCGTTGCGCTGGGCCAGTTCAATCAGGTCGACGAGGGAGCGGGCATTGAGCTTGAGTAGCAAACGGGTCTTATAGGTGCTGACGGTCTTGTTGCTCAGGAACATACCGTCGGCAATCTCCTTGTTGGTCTTGCCCCGGGCCAGTTGCTGCAGCACCATCATCTCTCGCCCCGACAAGCGCTCGACCATGTCAGCTTCGCTGGCGTTGCCCATGGTGGAGCGCACCGAATTAAGCGCCTGGTTCGGAAAATAGCTGTAGCCGGAAAGCACCGCCTTGATGGCACTCAACAACTCGGTCAGGTCCTGCTGCTTGCACACATAACCGGCCGCCCCAGCCTGCATGCAGCGCATGGAAAAATGCCCCGGGGCCTGGGATGTCAGTACCAACACCTTGAACGGTGCAGGTTGTTTGGTTGAAGCCAGCCGGCAGATGACTTCCAGCCCATCGAGCTTGGGAATTCCGATGTCCAGTATGACAATGTCCGGCGTATGTTCCCGTGCAAGTTGCAAGGCATCGACACCGTTATCAGTCTCGGCAACGACCTCATAACCATGACGTTCCATCAGCATGCGCACAGCAAGACGAATGACGGGATGATCATCCACGATCAGCACTTTATTCATGAGAAAGTCCAATTTCGCTGTTCGAATTATTTAGAGCAAGCACAATAGCCTAGTCGTTTCATAGTTGGCATAGCGTTACCCCCCGAGCAACAGCAAGCAGAGACCCAACCCACAACGATATAAGAATTAACCTACAAAAAACCAACAACTCGGATGTGTCGAGTTTTATAAGACCTTTCAGACCTTTCCGGGCTTTTACATATTTTGAGTGAAATCTCCAGCGGGTATGGGGCATGCGGTAAACGCGGCGCACACACCTTTCAGCAAATGCCCCTTGCCTCTTGCCTGTACACGGGAAAGCCGGCATAAAAAAATCGACTGCTTTAGTTCCATTTAACATATTTTCTTACACCCAAAATTCCTACAGACGTTTCAGCGCCAAATGGCTTCGCTGTACTTTTGTGAGTGAATTTCCTGTAAGGCTAGTTCCTGTTCAGGTGTAAAAAATTCATTCCCCCTACAAAATTCAATTATCCCTGGAGCAAATCAAACGAAATAAAAATCGCCAACTACAAAACTATCAACAGGCGTTTATAACTTTAAACACTTCACTCCGGTTAAAAATAACAGGCAAAAAAAATGGCCCCTTGAGCAAGGGGCCATTTTCACTGCGGGCGAATCACTCAGAACAACGAGCGACCTTTGTTGGCCGCGATGCGCATGCGCAATGCGTTCAACTTGATAAAGCCTGCCGCGTCCGCCTGGTTGTAGGCGCCGCCATCTTCTTCGAAAGTGGCGATGTTCGCGTCGAACAACGACTCATCGGACTTGCGACCGGTGACGATCACATTGCCCTTGTACAGCTTCAGGCGCACAACGCCGTTCACGTGGACCTGGGAAGCGTCGATCATCTGTTGCAGCATCAGACGCTCAGGGCTCCACCAGTAGCCGGTGTAGATCAGGCTGGCGTACTTGGGCATCAACTCATCTTTGAGGTGTGCCACTTCACGGTCCAGGGTGATGGACTCAATGGCACGGTGAGCACGCAGCATGATGGTGCCGCCAGGGGTTTCGTAGCAGCCGCGGGACTTCATGCCCACGTAACGGTTCTCAACGATGTCGAGACGACCGATACCGTGTTCGCCACCGATACGGTTCAGGGTCGCCAGTACGGTGGCCGGGGTCATTTCAACGCCGTCCAGCGCGACGATGTCGCCGTTGCGGTAAGTCAGTTCCAGGTACTGCGGCTTGTCGGGCGCGTTCTCCGGGGAGACGGTCCAACGCCACATGTCTTCCTCGTGCTCGGTCCAGGTGTCTTCCAACACGCCGCCTTCGTAGGAGATGTGCAGCAGGTTGGCGTCCATCGAGTACGGGGATTTCTTCTTGCCGTGACGCTCGATCGGGATTGCGTGCTTTTCAGCGTAATCCATCAGCTTTTCACGGGACAGCAGGTCCCATTCGCGCCAAGGTGCAATCACTTTTACGCCGGGCTTGAGCGCATAGGCGCCCAGTTCAAAACGGACCTGGTCGTTGCCCTTGCCGGTGGCGCCATGGGAAATGGCGTCGGCGCCGGTTTCATTGGCGATTTCGATCAGACGCTTGGCGATGAGCGGACGCGCGATCGAAGTACCCAGCAGGTACTCGCCTTCGTAGACGGTGTTGGCGCGAAACATCGGGAAGACGAAATCGCGGACGAATTCTTCGCGCAGGTCGTCAATGTAGATCTCTTTCACGCCCATGGCTTGCGCCTTGGCACGTGCAGGTTCGACCTCTTCGCCCTGACCCAGGTCAGCGGTGAAGGTCACCACTTCACAGTTATAAGTATCCTGCAGCCACTTGAGGATCACCGAAGTGTCCAGGCCGCCGGAATACGCGAGAACGACCTTGTTTACGTCGGCCATGCCATCACTCCACGGGGTTGTACGGAAAGGCGTCGATTCTACCGACCAAAACCGTGAATTTACAGAGGCGCGACAGCAAATGAAGATAAAGCGACAGATTATGTCGAGCGGGCGACCGATGGTCGCACCTTATGAGCGCGCTTTATGAAATATGCGCGGGGTTGCCTGGGGCTGCGGTCGAAGGCGCCGGCTTCTCGGGCGCCGCGACCCGTTCAAGCTGGATATTCACGCGACGGTTGCGCGCACGGTTGGCCGCATTGGTGTTGGGCGCCAGCGGGTAGCTTTCGCCGTGGAAACGCAGGGTGATTTGCGATTCTGGAATACCGTTGGCCTTGAAGTAGTCCATCACTGCCAGCGCACGACGCCGCGACACATCGCGGTTGGTCAGGCGGTTGCCACTGTTATCGGAATGGCCGTTCAACTCGATATGATTGACCGTGGGATCGGCTTTCATGAACGCAAGAATCACCGACAGCTTTTTCTTGGCCGCCGCATCCAGCTCGATACCACCGCCAGGGAACCCGACCTCGGCCTGCTTGACCTGATCGTAATTCATCGGCAGCAACTTTGCGGTGCACAACTGATAATCGTTGTAGGCCTTGCTGAACTTCACCGGCAGCAGGCGAATTTCCGAATAGCCGCCTTCACGCGCGTAATGCCGCACGGTTGGGCTACGCCCTTCCAGTAAACCACTGAACAGACGACCGGCTTGGGCCTGGGAGCTATTGAACAACACGTCGCCGCTGCCGACCCGCACGGCACCCAGGTTGATATCACCGCGGCCGGGTTGCCAGGGAGCAGCGGCGGCCAACAAGGTAGCTGAACCGGCACCCAGCGACCCGTTAAAGGCTTTCAGACGAAACGTCGCCTGCTCGCCGGCCCGGCGCACGAACTCACCAGAGCCGAAATCGGTGATCGGCTGGGTCAGACGGCACTCGAACTGATCGCCCTCCACCTTCCACTCAATATTCTCCAGGCGTGTCTGGAACGTGAGGGCCATCACAGGCAGGCTGGCGAACGCACTGAGCAGGGCTAGATAATGCTGGCGCACGGGAGGCTCCACTGGTTTCTACAACACTTCAAAGCGTCATACATCGTTAAGGCATACCCGGGGATATCGGTCGCATCCTGCAAAACTTGATAGCGAGTGCCTGCAAGAGTCTTTTCCGGTAGCATTCCCACCAGATTGACCCGCCTGGAATCCCCAATGTCCGACCGCCTGACCCTGCTGCGTCCCGACGACTGGCATATTCATCTTCGCGATGGTGCTGCGTTACCCCAAACTGTGGCTGATGTCGCGCGCACGTTCGGCCGCGCCATCATCATGCCTAACCTGGTACCGCCGGTGCGTAATGCCGCCGAAGCCGATGCCTATCGCCAGCGTATCCTCGCTGCACGGCCGGCCGGCAGCCGCTTCGAACCGCTGATGGTGCTCTACCTGACCGACCGCACCCAACCTGACGAGATCCGCCAGGCCAAAGCCAGCGGTTTCGTGCATGCCGCCAAGTTGTATCCGGCGGGCGCGACCACCAATTCCGATTCCGGCGTGACCAGTATCGACAAGATCCTGCCGGCCATCGAAGCCATGGCCGAAGTCGGCATGCCGTTGCTGATCCACGGTGAAGTCACCCGTGGCGATGTCGACGTATTCGATCGTGAAAAGATTTTCATCGACGAGCATATGCGCCGGGTGGTCGAGCTGTTCCCGACCCTCAAGGTCGTGTTCGAACACATCACCACAGCCGACGCCGTGCAGTTCGTCACCGAGGCTTCGGCCAACGTCGGCGCTACCATCACCGCCCACCACCTGCTCTACAACCGCAACCACATGCTGGTAGGCGGGATTCGGCCGCACTTCTATTGCCTGCCGATCCTCAAGCGCAACACCCACCAGGTGGCCTTGCTGGATGCGGCGACCAGCGGCAACCCGAAGTTCTTCCTCGGCACCGACTCCGCCCCCCACGCCCAGCACGCCAAGGAAGCCGCGTGCGGTTGTGCCGGCTGCTATACCGCGTATGCGGCGATCGAGTTGTATGCCGAAGCGTTCGAACAGCGTAATGCCCTGGACAAGCTCGAAGGCTTCGCCAGCCTCAATGGCCCGCGTTTCTACGGCCTGCCGGCGAATACCGACCGTATTACCCTGGTCCGTGAAGACTGGACCGCCCCTGCCAGCCTGCCGTTCGGCGAGCTGACTGTCATCCCGCTGCGCGCCGGTGAAACACTGCGCTGGCGCCTGCTGGAGGAAAACACGTGAGTGAAGACCATTTCGACGACGAACACGAGCACAGTGGCGGCGGCTCCCGTCACCCGATGGCCGAGCGGTTTCGCGGCTATCTGCCGGTTGTCATCGACGTAGAAACCGGTGGTTTCAATTGCGCCACCGACGCGCTGCTGGAAATTGCCGCCACCACCATCGGCATGGATGAACAGGGTTTCGTGTACCCGGAGCACACCCACTTCTTCCGTGTCGAGCCGTTCGAAGGCGCCAACATCGAAGCGGCAGCCCTGGAATTTACCGGCATCAAGCTGGACCACCCGCTGCGCATGGCTGTAAGTGAAGAAGCGGCACTGACCGATATCTTCCGTGGCGTACGCAAGGCGCTGAAGGCCAATGGCTGCAAGCGTGCAATCCTGGTGGGGCACAACAGCAGCTTCGACCTGGGCTTCCTGAACGCCGCCGTGGCGCGGCTGGACATGAAGCGCAATCCGTTCCATCCGTTCTCCAGCTTCGACACGGCAACGCTCGCCGGCCTGGCTTACGGCCAGACGGTATTGGCCAAGGCGTGCCAGGCAGCCGGTATCGACTTTGACGGTCGCGAGGCCCACTCGGCACGCTACGACACCGAGAAGACCGCCGAGCTGTTCTGCGGCATCGTCAACCGTTGGAAAGACATGGGCGGCTGGGAAGACTTCAACGACTGAAGTCATACCCCGCACATAAAAAAACCGGCCTTCTCAGGCCGGTTTTTTTGTACCGCGATTCTGGCTTACAGCTTGCCTGCGTTCTCGGTCAGGTAAGCCGCAACGCCTTCTGGCGAAGCGTTCATGCCTTTGTCGCCTTTTTTCCAGTTGGCAGGGCAAACTTCGCCGTGCTCTTCGTGGAATTGCAAAGCGTCAACCAGACGGATCAGCTCTTCCATGTTACGGCCCAGCGGCAGGTCGTTGATGATCTGCGAACGCACGACGCCCTTGTCATCGATCAGGAATGCGCCACGGAAAGCCACGCCGCCTTCGGACTCAACGTCGTAGGCTTTGGCAATCTCGTGCTTCATGTCGGCAGCCATGGTGTATTTGACTTTGCCGATACCGCCATCATTGATGGCAGTGTTGCGCCAAGCGTTGTGGGTGAAATGGGAGTCGATGGAAACGGCTACCACTTCAACGTTGCGCGCCTTGAAATCGTCCATGCGGTGGTCCAGAGCGATCAGCTCCGAAGGGCAGACGAAGGTGAAGTCCAGCGGGTAGAAGAACACCAGGCCGTATTTGCCTTTGATGGCTTCAGACAGTTTGAAGCTGTCTACGATTTCGCCGTTGCCGAGGACGGCAGGTACGTCGAAATCCGGGGCTTGTTTACCGACGAGTACGCTCATGGGGTATCTCCTGATGTGGGGTGACGATTGAAGTAAAAGGACCGGTCGCGAGTCTGCCGCATTCCGACGACAGCCCTGTGACGCAGTCACGCTTCGTGAAGACCGACCATCATACACTGAAAAAACCGTTCGTCAGTGCGGGCGCAGTGCCAGTAACGGACCCTAAGATTCTACTTTGACAATCATTCTCGTTAACATTAAGATCCACCGCACTTAAGCCTCAAACCTGCGACGGTTCTCCCTTATGTATGTCTGCCTCTGCACTGGCGTCACCGACGGACAAATCCGCGAAGCAATCTACGAAGGTTGCTGCAGCTACAAGGAAGTACGCGAAACCACCGGCGTTGCCAGCCAGTGCGGAAAATGTGCGTGCCTGGCCAAGCAGGTGGTACGGGAAACCCTGACGCAGTTGCAGACAGCCCAGGGCGCGCTCCCCTATTCAGCAGAATTTACACACGCTTGAATCAGCATATTTTGAAGAACCGGACTTAGTGTCCGGTTTTTTTATGCCCGTAATTCAATTAGTTAGCGCCAAGACGCGGAACACAAACATTCTTATTCCTATTAATTTTCATTTATTATTCAATAACTTAGGTTTGACACCCTGTAATTGGCCGCTCAAACTCCGCCCTATACACAGCAATTACAGGGCAGGACCCCAGTCATGAAAGGCGACATCTCAGTCATCCAGCAACTCAATAAAATCCTTGCCAATGAACTGGTCGCGATCAATCAGTACTTCCTGCATGCACGCATGTATGACGATTGGGGCCTGGAAAAGCTGGGCAAGCGTGAATACAAGGAATCCATCAAGGCCATGAAGGATGCGGACGCCCTGATCAAGCGCATCCTGTTCCTGGAAGGCCTGCCGAACGTGCAGGACCTGGGCAAGCTGAACATCGGCGAACACACCCAGGAAATGATCCGCAGCGACCTGAAGTTCGAACACAAGAGCCACAGCGACCTCAAGGCTGCCATTGCACATTGCGAAAGCAAGGGTGACTTCGGCAGCCGTGAACTGCTGGAAGACATCCTGGAAGATCAGGAAGAGCATATCGACTGGCTGGAAACCCAACTGGGCCTGATCGACAAAGTCAGCCTGGAAAACTACCTGCAATCGCAGATGGGCGAATAAGCCCTTCGTACGCAGGTACAAAAAAGCCCCGCTCTCTCACGAGAAGCGGGGCTTTTTATTGCAGGACTTTCTACAAGAGCATCAAGCGTCAGTCTTGGCTGCTGCGTTTGCCGCTGCATCTTTGATCAGCGTTTGCAACGAACCATCAGCCGCCATCTCAACGATGATGTCACTGCCGCCGACCAGCTCACCGGCTACCCACAGTTGCGGGAACGTCGGCCAGTTGGCGTATTTCGGCAGGTTGGCGCGGATCTCAGGGTTTTGCAGGATATCCACGTAAGCGAATTTCTCGCCACACGCCATGATGGCCTGGGAAGCCTTCGCGGAGAAACCGCACTGAGGAGCGTTTGGCGCGCCCTTCATGTAAAGCAGAATGGTGTTGTTGGCAATCTGCTCTTTGATCGTTTCGATGATATCCATGGAACACCTCTGCAGGAACTTCGCGACTCACAGGTCGGCACGGTGACGCATTGTAACGCAAAATTCCAGCGTGGTGCTCAGGCAGCTTAAGCCGCCGCCACCCGCACGGGCACCCCGTTCAGCGCGGCGTTCCCGGATAACTCATCCAACTGCCGTTCATCGGTCAAGTCATTCGCACTGGCCCCTGGCTGCCCGCTGGCGATGGTCATCTGTACCCCGGGGCGGCCATGGCCCCAACCGTGGGGCAGGCTGACCACCCCGGGCATCATGTCCAGGCTGGCGAGCACCTCCACTTCGACCATGCCGATACGCGAGCTGACGCGTACCCGCTGACCATCACTCAACTGGCGCCGGGCAAGGTCGTCGGGATGCATCAGCAACTGGTGGCGAGGCTTGCCTTTCACCAGGCGGTGATAGTTATGCATCCAGGAATTATTGCTGCGTACGTGCCGGCGACCGATCAGCAGCAGCTCATCGGCCATGGGCACCGGCTGTGCCGCGAAGCGCGCCAGATCCGCCAGGATCACGACGGGCGCCGCCTGCACCTGGCCATTCGCGGTTTTCAGGCGCGCCGCAAGATTGGGCTTGAGCGGTCCCAAGTCCACGCCATGGGGATGATCGACCAACATCGCCACCGACAATTTGTGGCTGGAGGCATCGCCGTACACGCCGGCACGCAACCCGAAATCAATCATCTGCGCGGGCTCCATGGTCGGCTTGAGCGCCACACCGGTCCGCGTGGCAAAGGCCTTGGCCAGGCCGACAAAGATCTCCCAATCATGCAAGGCGCCTTCAGGCTTGGGCAGGATCGCGCGATTGAAACGGGTGACGTTACGCACGGCGAACATATTGAAGGTGGTGTCGTAGTGGTCGTTCTCCAGCGCCGAGGTGGACGGCAGGATCAGGTCGGCATAGCGCGTGGTTTCGTTGATGTAAAGGTCGATGCTGAGCATGAACTCAAGGCCATCCAGCGCTTGCTCCAACTGGCGGCCGTTGGGCGTCGACAGTACCGGATTGCCTGCCACCGTCACCAGCGCACGGATCTGCCCTTCGCCTTCGGTCAGCATTTCTTCGGCCAATGCCGACACGGGCAACTCACCACCGTACTCCGGACGCCCGGAAACCCGACTCTGCCAACGGTTGAAATGCCCGCCGCCGGTGGACGCCACCAGGTCCACCGCCGGGGTGGTGCACAGCGCACCGCCGACACGGTCCAGATTGCCGGTCACCAGGTTGATCAGTTGCACCAGCCAATGGCACAGCGTGCCGAAGGCCTGGGTCGAAACGCCCATTCGCCCATAGCACACGGCCCTGTCGGCGGCGGCAAAGTCCCGCGCCAATTGGCGAATCTGCTCGGCCGGCACTGCACATTGACGGCTCATGGCGTCGGCGCTGAACCCGGCGATCGCGCGCCTCACCTCCTCAAGCCCCTCAACCGGCAAATGACTGGCGCGGGTCAGGTTCTCGCTGAACAGCGTGTTGAGCACTCCGAACAACAGCGCTGCATCCCCTCCCGGGCGCACGAACAGGTGTTGATCAGCTATCGCTGCCGTCTCGCTGCGCCGTGGGTCGACCACCACCACTTTGCCGCCACGCGCCTGGATGGCTTTCAGTCGCTTCTCTACATCCGGCACGGTCATGATGCTGCCGTTGGACGCCAGCGGGTTGCCGCCGAGGATCAGCATGAAGTCGGTGTGGTCGATATCCGGGATCGGCAACAGCAGGCCGTGGCCGTACATGAGGTGGCTGGTGAGATGGTGGGGCAACTGGTCCACCGAGGTCGCCGAGAACCGATTGCGCGTCTTGAGCAAGCCGAGGAAGTAGTTGCTGTGGGTCATCAGCCCGTAGTTGTGCACGCTGGGGTTGCCCTGATACACCGCCACTGCGTTCTGCCCATGCCGGGCCTGGATGCCGGCCAGCCGCTCGGCGACCTGTGTGAATGCCTCCTCCCACGAGATCGGCTGCCACTCGCTGCCCACCCTCAGCATCGGTTGGCGCAGACGGTCGGGATCATTCTGGATATCTTGCAGCGCCACGGCCTTGGGGCAGATATGCCCGCGGCTGAACGTGTCCTGCGGGTCACCCTTGATCGAGGTGATCGCCAGGTGGCCGTCGTCGGCCAGGGTGGTTTCCAGGGTCAGCCCGCAGATGGCTTCACACAGATGGCAGGCTCGGTGGTGGAGAGTCTTGGTCATGGCCAGTCTCTTTATAAGGGCTTTGGCCAGACTATGGACCCAGCCCCCCAGCGCTGCCAGCACCGTTCGCCGTGTGAATCGACGGCTATCAGGCCCAGCCATGGGGGTAAGCATGAGCAAATGTTACAAGCTGCGTATGCCCCCTCTGAAACCGACACAGCCTGGCCTGGGCCCGCCCTCGCGCATTGCAAAAGGCTGCAACGCCAGTGTACAAAGGCCCTACTGCTGTGAAGAATCAGGCTTCAAAAGCGCCTTCGCGCCCTTCTTGAACACCCATAAAACCGTAGCCCTATTGGTAAGACGCGACATTTAATGTCAATATCGCGCCTTCCCCTATTTCGTCGCCCCGTGCGGCTTTCGCCGCAGGTCTCGCCCGTTGTCACAATAAACAAGGCTTTGAGTATCTGCGGTCTGTTGCAAAAAGGTAGTTAATGATGAGCGCAAGGCACTTTCTCTCCCTGATGGATTGCACGCCCGAAGAGCTGGTCAGCGTGATCCGTCGAGGCATTGAGCTTAAAGACCTGCGTAACCGCGGCGTACTGTTTGAGCCCTTGAAAAACCGCGTACTCGGGATGATTTTCGAAAAGTCCTCGACACGCACCCGCTTGTCCTTCGAAGCCGGCATGATCCAACTGGGCGGCCAGGCGATCTTCCTGTCGCCGCGTGATACCCAACTGGGACGGGGTGAGCCGATCAGCGACTGCGCCATCGTCATGTCGCGCATGCTCGATGCGGTGATGATCCGTACCTTCGCCCACAGCACATTGACTGAATTTGCCGCCAACTCCCGTGTACCGGTGATCAATGGCCTGTCCGATGACCTGCATCCCTGCCAATTGCTGGCCGACATGCAAACCTTCCTTGAGCATCGCGGCGCTATCCAGGGCAAGACAGTGGCCTGGATCGGCGATGGCAACAACATGTGCAACAGCTATATAGAAGCGGCGATCCAGTTCGACTTCCAACTGCGCATTGCTTGCCCCGAAGGCTACGAGCCGGATGCGCGCTTCCTTGCGCAGGCGGGTGACCGCGTCACCATCGTGCGCAACCCGCGCGATGCGGTGATCGGTGCGCACCTGGTGAGTACCGACGTCTGGACCTCCATGGGCCAGGAAGAAGAAACTGCCAAGCGCCTGACCCTGTTCGCACCCTTCCAGGTCACCCGCGCCCTGCTCGACCTGGCTGCGCCGGACGTCCTGTTCATGCACTGCCTGCCGGCTCACCGTGGCGAAGAAATCAGCCTCGACTTACTCGACGACCCTCGCTCGGTCGCCTGGGACCAGGCCGAAAACCGTCTGCACGCGCAGAAAGCCCTGCTCGAATTCCTGGTTGAGCCGGCGTATCACCACGCATGAGTCATAGTCTTCTGCTGAACCTGCACAATCTGGCATGCGGCTATCAAGCTCAACGGGTGGTGCAGAACCTCAACCTGCACCTCAATGCAGGTGACATCGGTTGCTTGCTGGGCTCCTCGGGCTGCGGCAAAACCACCACCCTGCGTGCGATTGCCGGGTTTGAACCGGTGCACGAAGGTGAAATCCGCCTGGCCGGCGAAGTCATCTCCAGTGCAGGTTTCACCTTGGCACCCGAGAAGCGTCGCATCGGCATGGTGTTCCAGGACTACGCACTGTTTCCGCACCTGAGCGTGGCCGACAACATCGCCTTCGGCATTCGCAAACACCCGCAAAAAGACCGCGTGGTCGCCGAGCTGCTCGAACTGGTCAACCTGAAAAGCCTGGGCCAGCGCTTTCCCCATGAGCTTTCCGGTGGCCAACAGCAACGGGTCGCCCTCGCCCGCGCCCTGGCGCCGGAGCCGCAGCTTTTGCTGCTCGACGAACCCTTCTCCAACCTCGACGGCGAACTGCGACGCAAGCTCAGCCATGAAGTGCGTGACATCCTCAAGGCACGCGGCACCAGTGCGATCCTGGTCACCCACGACCAGGAAGAAGCTTTCGCCGTCAGTGATCAGGTCGGGGTTTTCAAAGAGGGTCGCCTTGAACAGTGGGACACGCCCTACAACCTCTATCACCAGCCGCAGACACCTTACGTGGCCAGCTTCGTCGGCCAAGGCTATTTCATTCGCGGCCAGCTGAGTTCGCCGCAATCGGTCAGCACCGAACTGGGCGACTTGCGCGGTAAGCGTGCCTATACCTGGCCTACAGGTGGCGCAGTGGACGTATTACTGCGCCCGGATGACATCGTTTATGCACCGGACAGCCCGTTGAAAGCGCGGATTGTCGGCAAAACCTTCCTCGGTGCCTCGACCTTGTACCGCTTGCAGTTGCCAACGGGCGCTCAATTGGAGTCGATCTTCCCCAGCCATGCCGATCACCGGGTCGGGGCAGATGTGGGCATTCGTGTTGCCGCTGAACATCTGGTGCTGTTCCAGGCGTCAGGCAGCGTTGCCGCGCAGGTCCCGCACGCCAACGCCGGCGTACGCCGCTACAACCCGGCGTAACGACCGGTCACGCCCTAATGCCAGTCAGTTAAAGGGTGGGATGTAGAACACATCGTCTGTAGTGAGCGGGCTTGCCCCGCGCTGGGTGGCGCAGCCGCCCCAACAAGGACGCCGTGGTGTTTCAGGAAGATCGCGGTGACTGGATTTGGGGTGGCTTTGCCACCCAGCGCGGGGCAAGCCCGCTCACTACAGACTTTGGTCGCGGCAGGTTCTCTTAATTGACGAGCATTAGGTCATGCCCGGCCAATTTCGGCGAATTTGGCCTGGGTATGTTCAGCCAGTACGGCCGCCGGTAGCTCAACCTCCAAGCCCCTCCTGCCTGCACTGACAAAAATCGTCGCAAACGGTTGTGCCGTTACATCGATGAACGTGCGCAAACGCTTTTTCTGGCCCAAAGGGCTGATTCCGCCCAACAGGTAACCGGTAGCGCGCTGCGCCGACGCCGGGTCCGCCATCTCGACTTTTTTCACCCCTGCGGCGTGGGCCAGGGCTTTTAAATCCAGACTTCCGACGACCGGCACCACCGCCACCAGCAACTCACCTTTCTCGCTGCTGGCCAGAAGCGTCTTGAATACCTGCGCCGGGTCGAGCGCCAATTTTTCCGCGGCCTCCAAACCATACGACGCCGCCTTGGGGTCATGTTCATAACTGTGAATGCGATGTTCGGCGCGAACTTTTTTCAACAGGTCCAATGCGGGGGTCATGAGCGCTCCAGGCTGGGCAAACTGATGGCCAATTCTAGGCCAAGTCCATGCAAAACGCTCTAGTGCGCCCCTGAGATAACCCATGTGCAACGCGCCTGGCATGATCATTCACCACACCAATAGTTCGAAAATGACCAATAGTTCACTTTCGACCTTTGACAGGCGTCATTCTTGTCTATATTTTTTCGTTTACGAATACTGCAGGAATACCACCCGCAGCACTCGAGCAGTAGACCGCGAGTCAGGATGGGGATCCTTTCCACGGTAAAAGTCGACGCTCGCCCATTGCGACGAGACAACAGACAACAACAAAAACAGAGGTTTTCCATGACAACTGCTCTTCAACAGCCTTCACTTTCGAGCCAATGCATGGCCGAGTTCCTGGGGACTGCGCTTCTGATCTTCTTCGGTACCGGTTGTGTGGCTGCGCTCAAGGTCGCGGGTGCCAGCTTCGGGTTATGGGAAATCAGCATTATCTGGGGGGTCGGCGTAAGTATGGCGATCTACCTGAGTGCCGGCATTTCCGGGGCTCACCTCAACCCGGCAGTCAGCATCGCCCTGTGCATCTTTGCCGATTTCGAAAAGCGCAAACTGCCCTTCTATATCCTGGCCCAGATCGCCGGTGCGTTTTGCGCCGCCGCGTTGGTCTATACGCTCTACAGCAACCTGTTTTTCGATTACGAACAAACCCACCATATGGTTCGCGGCTCCCAGGCCAGCCTGGAATTGGCGTCGGTGTTCTCCACCTACCCCCATGCGCTGCTGAGCACAGCCCAGGCGTTCCTGGTAGAGATGATCATCACCGCGATCCTGATGGGTGTGATCATGGCACTGACTGACGATAACAACGGTTTGCCACGCGGCCCGCTGGCACCTCTGCTGATCGGCCTGCTGATTGCGGTGATCGGTAGCGCCATGGGCCCGCTGACCGGTTTTGCGATGAACCCGGCACGTGACTTTGGCCCCAAGCTGATGACCTTTTTCGCCGGTTGGGGTGAAATGGCCTTCACCGGTGGTCGCGATATTCCTTACTTCCTGGTGCCGATTTTCGCACCAATCGTTGGCGCATGCCTCGGCGCTGCTGCCTATCGCGGGTTGATTGCCCGTCACCTGCCGAGCGCCGCCCCCACTGTTTCTGAAACAACTGACACGGCTGTCAACGGCAAGACGCATATTTCCTGATAGCGCCGGCCTGGCGCCCACTGCCCTTTTTGCGGCCCAGGCTGGTTAATAACTTCCTTATTTTCGTCCAAGGCAATCGACATGACCGACATTCAGAACAAGAACTACATCATTGCCCTTGATCAGGGCACCACCAGTTCGCGGGCGATCATTTTCGATCGCGACGCCAACGTGGTGTGCACCGCCCAGCGTGAATTCGCTCAGCATTACCCACAGGCTGGCTGGGTCGAACATGACCCGATGGAAATCTTCGCCACCCAAAGCGCGGTGATGGTCGAGGCACTGGCCCAGGCTGGCCTGCACCATGATCAGGTGGCCGCCATCGGCATCACCAACCAGCGTGAAACCACCGTGGTATGGGACAAAATCACCGGCCGCCCGATCTACAACGCGATCGTCTGGCAGTGCCGCCGCAGCACCGAGATCTGCCAGCAGCTCAAGCGCGATGGCCATGAGCAATACATCAGCGACGCCACGGGCCTGGTGACCGACCCGTACTTCTCCGGCACCAAGCTCAAGTGGATCCTCGACAACGTCGAAGGCAGCCGCGAGCGTGCCCGCGCCGGCGAGCTGCTGTTCGGCACCATCGACAGCTGGCTGATCTGGAAATTTACCGGCGGCAAGACCCACGTTACCGACTACACCAACGCCTCGCGCACCATGCTCTTCAACATCCACACCCTGGAGTGGGATGCGAAGATGCTGGAGATCCTGGACATCCCGCGGGAAATGCTGCCGGAAGTGAAATCTTCCTCGGAAATCTACGGCCGCACCAAAAGTGGCATTGCCATCGGCGGCATCGCCGGTGACCAGCAAGCCGCCCTGTTCGGCCAGATGTGCGTAGAAGCCGGTCAAGCCAAGAACACCTACGGCACCGGTTGTTTCCTGCTGATGAACACCGGCGACAAAGCCGTGAAGTCCAAGCACGGCATGCTCACCACCATAGCCTGTGGCCCGCGCGGCGAGGTGGCCTACGCCCTGGAAGGCGCGGTATTCAATGGTGGCTCCACCGTGCAGTGGCTGCGCGATGAGTTGAAAATCATCAACGACGCCCACGACACCGAATACTTTGCCGGCAAGGTCAAGGACAGCAACGGCGTATACCTGGTACCGGCCTTCACCGGCCTGGGCGCTCCATACTGGGACCCCTATGCACGCGGCGCACTGTTCGGCCTGACCCGTGGCGTACGCGTGGACCACATTATTCGTGCAGCCCTGGAGTCGATTGCCTACCAGACTCGCGACGTTCTCGACGCCATGCAACAGGACTCGGGCGAACGCCTCAAGGCCCTACGCGTGGACGGCGGCGCAGTGGCCAACAACTTCCTGATGCAGTTCCAGGCCGATATCCTCGGCACTCAGGTCGAGCGCCCGCAAATGCGCGAAACCACAGCCCTCGGTGCGGCATACCTGGCAGGCCTGGCGTGCGGTTTCTGGGGCAGCCTGGACGAGTTGCGCGGTAAAGCGGTGATCGAGCGCGAATTCGAACCTCAGCTCGATGAGGCAGCCAAGGAGAAGTTGTACTCCGGCTGGCAAAAAGCGGTCAGCCGCACCCGCGACTGGGAGCCTCACGAAGGCGCTGAATAAGCCAGGTACCGAGCCCAAATCGGGTTGTAACTGGCGGGGAGCCGCTTGCTGCGTCATCATGGGCCACTTTTGTATGGCAGCCCAAAGGACGCCCCATGAATCTGCCTCCCCGCCAACAACAAATCCTCGAACTGGTCCGCGAACGCGGCTACGTCAGTATCGAGGAAATGGCGCAGCTGTTCGCTGTCACCCCGCAAACCATCCGCCGCGATATCAACCAGCTGGCGGACGCCAATCTGCTGCGCCGCTACCACGGCGGCGCGGCCTATGACTCCAGTGTCGAGAACACCGCGTACGCCATGCGTGCCGACCAGATGCGCGATGAGAAACAGCGCATCGGTGAAGCCATCGCCGCGCAGATTCCCGACCATGCCTCATTGTTCATCAATATTGGCACCACCACCGAGTCCATAGCCCGTGCGCTGCTCAATCACAACCACCTGAAAATCATCACCAACAACCTCAACGTCGCCGCCATGCTCAGCACCAAGGACGATTTCGATGTGTTGCTGACCGGTGGCAATGTGCGCCGCGACGGCGGTGTCGTGGGCCAGGCGAGTGTCGACTTCATCAACCAGTTCAAGGTCGATTTTGCCCTGGTCGGCATCAGCGGCATCGACGAAGACGGCAGCCTGTTGGATTTCGACTATCAGGAAGTGCGGGTTTCGCAGGCGATCATCGCCAATGCGCGCCAAGTGATCCTGGCGGCGGACTCGAGCAAATTCGGGCGCAATGCCATGATTCGACTGGGGCCAATCAGCCTGGTGGATTGCCTGGTGACCGACCAGCAACCGGTACCGGCGTTGGTGCAGCTATTGAACCAGCACAAGGTTCGCCTGGAAGTCGTCTGAAAACTACAAATAACCTTTAGTGAGCGAGCTTGCCTCGCGCTGGGCTGCGAAGCGGCCCCATTAGGTCCACTGCAATCTTCCAGACAGACATGCGGTGGCTGGGTTAGGGCCGCTCCGCAGCCCAGCGCGAGGCAAGCTCGCTCACTACAGACTGCCTTCATGTTCACAAATTTTCCTTTCCCCGCCCTTCGATGAGTTTTTTCAATCGAACTCGGGTGGCTGCGCGCGCGTTTATCAGCTACCATTTTCGCAAATGAACATTAATGTTCGAATTCAAAGACGAAAAGATCGCGAGGCCAGCCGATGACTCCTTCCACCTTGCCTGCTCCACCGCTTGCCGAAGTCTATGACGTTGCCGTAATCGGTGGCGGGATCAATGGCGTCGGCATTGCAGCAGACGCAGCCGGGCGCGGGTTGTCGGTATTCCTTTGCGAAAAGGACGACCTGGCCAGCCACACATCGTCTGCCAGCAGCAAGCTGATTCACGGTGGCCTGCGCTACCTGGAACATTATGAGTTCCGCCTGGTGCGTGAAGCCCTGGCTGAACGTGAAGTGCTGTTGGCCAAGGCGCCGCACATCGTCAAGCCCATGCGTTTCGTGTTGCCGCACCGCCCGCACTTGCGCCCGGCGTGGATGATTCGCGCCGGCCTGTTCCTGTATGACCACCTGGGCAAGCGTGAAAAACTTGCAGGCTCCAAAAGCCTCAAGTTCGGCCCTGACAGCCCGCTGAAAAGCGAAATCACCAAAGGCTTCGAATATTCCGATTGCTGGGTGGATGACGCCCGCCTCGTGGTACTCAACGCCATGGCCGCCCGCGAGAAAGGCGCCCATGTCCATACCCAGACCCGTTGCGTCAGTGCACGTCGCAGCAACGGCATGTGGGAAATGAATATGGAACGTGCCGATGGCAGTCTGTTCTCGATCCGCGCCCGTGCGCTGGTGAATGCCGCAGGCCCCTGGGTCGCCAAGTTCATCAAGGACGACCTGAAGCTGGATTCGCCTTACGGCATCCGCCTGATCCAGGGCAGCCACCTGATCGTGCCGCGACTGTACGAAGGCGCCCACGCGCATATCCTGCAGAACGAAGACCAGCGTATCGTCTTCACCATTCCGTACTTGGACCACCTGACCATCATCGGCACCACCGACCGCGAATACACCGGCGACCCGGCTAAAGTGGCGATTACCGAAGGTGAAACCGACTACATGCTCAAGGTGGTCAACGCTCACTTCAAGAAGCAACTGAGCCGCGACGACATCGTCCACACGTATTCCGGCGTGCGCCCGCTGTGCAACGACGAGTCGGATAACCCGTCGGCCATCACCCGCGACTACACCCTGGCACTGTCCGGCGGCAATGGTGAAGCGCCGATCCTGTCGGTATTCGGCGGCAAGCTGACCACCTACCGCAAGTTGGCGGAGTCGGCGATGGCACAACTGGCGCCGTTCTTCACCCAGATGCGTCCAAGCTGGACCGTAACGGCCAGCCTGCCCGGCGGCGAAAACATGACCACGCCACAAGCGCTGGCCGAGGCCATTCGCAGCCGATTCGACTGGGTACCGAGCGAGCTTGCCCAACGCTGGGCCACCACGTATGGCAGCCGCACCTGGCGCCTGTTGGAGGGTGTGCAATCGCCGGCCGACCTGGGCGAGCACCTGGGTGGTGGCCTGTACACCCGCGAAGTCGACTACCTGTGCGCCGAAGAGTGGGTGACACAAGCGCAGGACGTGCTGTGGCGCCGGACCAAACTGGGCCTGTTCACCACCGCGCAAGAACAGGACAACCTGCAACGCTACCTCTCCCAGGTTGAGCAGAACCGCAGCAAGACCCAGGCGGCCTGACCCTCCATCCCGTAGAAGCGAGCCCGCTCGCGAAAAACCTGAGAACGCCGCGTTTATCCAGAATGAACGCGGCGTTTTTGCGCCTATTGGCGAACGAGTCTGGTCCTACATGCCCTCCCCATTGCATTCGGTTTTCCGAACGCGACACTCCAACCTATTCGGTTTGCCGGATCCGACGGTTACATATTTGCCGTCACACAAAGTTAATCATCATATAAATCATGCAGTTAACCTTTTATTTCTGGTCTGGCACGACTCATGCTCTACACTCCCTGAGGATTGCCTGAGACGCTTCAGGAGCCGTCACGGGCATTCGCTGTACAAGAGAGCCGTTTAGCCGGCTTTATAAAAAAAACAAATGTCGAGGAAGTATTGATGCGCATCGTTCCCCATATCCTGGGCGCAGCTATCGCTGCTGCTCTGATCAGCACTCCAGTTTTCGCCGCCGAACTCACCGGCACACTGAAGAAAATCAATGACTCCGGCACCATCACTCTCGCGCACCGCGACAGTTCCATCCCGTTTTCCTACATTGCGGATGGTTCGGGCAAACCTGTGGGCTACTCCCACGACGTTCAGCTGGCTGTGGTTGAAGCCCTGAAAAAAGACCTGAACAAACCCGACCTCAAGGTCAAGTACAACCTGGTCACCTCGCAAACCCGTATCCCGTTGATCCAGAACGGCACCGCGGACCTCGAGTGCGGCTCCACCACCAATAACGCCGAACGCGCTCAGCAAGTTGATTTCACCGTCAACATCTTCGAAATCGGCACCCGCCTGCTGGTCAAGAAAGACAAGGATGGCAAGCCGTCCTACGCTGACTTTGCCGACCTGAAAGGCAAGAACGTCGTGACCACCGCCGGCACCACGTCCGAGCGCATCATCAAGGCGATGAACGCCGACAAGCAGATGGGCATGAACGTCATCTCCGCCAAAGACCATGGTGAATCCTTCCAGATGCTGGAAAGCGGCCGCGCCGTTGCCTTCATGATGGACGACGCCCTGCTCGCCGGTGAAGAAGCCAAGGCCAAGAAGCCGGATGACTGGGTCATTACCGGCACTCCACAGTCCTTCGAAGCCTATGCCTGCATGGTTCGCAAAGACGACCCAGCGTTCAAGAAAGCTGTAGATGACGCCATCGTTGGCCTGTTCAAGTCCGGCGAAATCAACAAGATCTACAGCAAATGGTTCGAAAGCCCGATCCCACCGAAAGGCCTGAACCTGAACTTCCCGATGAGCGAGAAGGTGAAGGAGCTGATCGCCAACCCAAGCGACAAGCCGGCACCTGACGTAAAAATCTGATACCTGACTAAGCTTATCTCCTGAGGGAGCCAACCCTCCCTCAGGCGTCTGTTACTACCTGCTGGCTTTAATTTGGAACACTCGACCTGGCGGTTTTCGAGCCGATCGCGTGTGCCTGGCGTTCACCGTCAGGTGGGAAAGGATCTTCCCCAAGCGGGTGCTTGTACATCGATCGATCTCGAGGGGAGACCCTAATGAATTACAACTGGGACTGGGGCGTATTCTTCAAGTCCACCGGCGTTGGCAGCGAGACTTATCTCGACTGGTACATCGCCGGCCTGGGCTGGACCATCGCCATCGCTGTCGTGGCATGGATTATCGCCTTGTTGCTTGGCTCTATTCTGGGGGTCATGCGCACCGTGCCAAGCCGCCTCGTATCGGGCATCGCGACCTGCTACGTGGAACTGTTTCGTAACGTGCCGCTGCTGGTTCAGCTGTTCATCTGGTACTTCCTGGTGCCCGACATGCTGCCGCAGAACCTGCAGGACTGGTACAAACAAGACCTCAACCCGACTACCTCGGCCTACCTGAGCGTAGTGGTGTGCCTGGGCCTGTTCACCGCCGCGCGTGTGTGTGAGCAAGTGCGTACCGGCATCCAGGCGCTGCCACGCGGCCAGGAATCCGCGGCGCGCGCCATGGGCTTCAAGCTGCCGCAGATCTACTGGAACGTGCTGCTGCCCCAGGCTTACCGGATCATCATTCCGCCGCTCACCTCGGAGTTCCTCAACGTGTTCAAGAACTCCTCCGTGGCGTCCTTGATCGGCCTGATGGAACTGCTGGCGCAAACCAAGCAGACCGCCGAGTTCTCGGCCAACCTGTTTGAAGCGTTCACCCTGGCCACACTGATCTACTTCACCCTGAACATGAGCCTGATGTTGCTGATGCGCCTGGTCGAGAAGAAAGTCGCCGTGCCCGGCCTGATCTCCGTGGGGGGTAAATAATGGACTTCGATTTCAGCGGCATCATCCCCGCTATCCCTGGTCTGTGGAACGGCATGCTCATGACCCTGCAACTGATGGTCATGGGCGTGATCGGCGGCATCGCGCTGGGCACCGTGCTCGCGCTGATGCGCCTGTCGTCCAGCAAGCTGCTGTCGAGCCTGGCCGGCGCCTATGTGAACTACTTCCGCTCGATCCCGCTGCTGTTGGTGATCACCTGGTTCTACCTGGCGGTGCCGTTCGTATTGCGCTGGATCACCGGCGAGGACACCCCGATCGGCGCGTTCACGTCCTGCGTCGTGGCCTTCATGATGTTCGAAGCCGCGTACTTCTGTGAAATCGTGCGGGCCGGCGTGCAGTCGATCCCCAAGGGCCAGATGGGCGCGGCACAGGCGATGGGCATGACCTATGGCCAGACCATGCGCCTGATCATCCTGCCCCAGGCGTTCCGCAAGATGACGCCGTTGCTGCTGCAACAGTCGATCATCCTGTTCCAGGACACCTCGCTGGTCTATACCGTGGGCCTGGTGGACTTCCTCAACTCTGCCCGCTCCAACGGCGACATCATCGGCCGCTCCAATGAGTTCCTGATCTTCGCCGGTGTCGTCTACTTCATCATCAGCTTTTCCGCCTCGCTGCTGGTCAAGCGTCTGCAAAAAAGGTTTGCCGTATGATCTCTATCAAGAACATCAACAAGTGGTATGGCGACTTCCAGGTGCTGACCGATTGCAGCACCGAGGTTAAAAAAGGCGAAGTGATCGTGGTGTGCGGGCCTTCGGGCTCGGGCAAATCCACCCTGATCAAATGCGTCAACGCGCTGGAACCGTTCCAGAAGGGCGACATCGTGGTCGATGGCACCTCCATCGCCGACCCGAAGACCAACCTGCCGAAACTGCGCTCGCGCGTGGGCATGGTGTTCCAGCACTTCGAACTGTTCCCGCACCTGACCATCACCGAAAACCTGACCATCGCGCAAATCAAGGTGCTCGGCCGCAGCAAGGAAGAAGCCACCAAGAAGGGCCTGCAACTGCTTGACCGCGTCGGCCTGTCGGCACACGCCCACAAGCATCCGGGCCAACTGTCCGGCGGCCAGCAACAGCGAGTGGCGATTGCCCGCGCCCTGGCCATGGACCCGATCGTCATGCTGTTCGACGAACCCACTTCGGCCCTCGACCCGGAAATGGTCAACGAAGTGCTCGACGTAATGGTGCAACTGGCCCAGGAAGGCATGACCATGATGTGCGTGACCCACGAAATGGGCTTTGCCCGTAAAGTGGCCGACCGCGTGATTTTCATGGATGCCGGCAAGATCATCGAAGACTGCCCGAAAGAAGAGTTCTTCGGCGATATCAGCGCCCGCTCCGAGCGTGCACAGCACTTCCTTGAGAAAATCCTGCAGCACTAAGCACTCCGTAGCTGCCCCTGTAGAAACCGGGTCAATGTGGGAGGGGGCTTGCTCCCGATAGCGCTATATCAGCCAATGCATGTTCAGCTGAACCACCGCTATCGGGAGCAAGCCCCCTCCCACACTGGACCGGCAAGCTCTGGTTGACCCAAGGCATCTGTGATGAAATGCGACCCCAACCAATTTCGCGCCGCACCGCCATCACTTGCCGTGAAACCACGTCTGATTCGCCAACTGTTCCTGCCGCCGTTGATCATCGCCCTGATGATCGGCTTGGGTTATATCGGGTTCTGGGTCAGTGAGTTCTACGGCATCCGCACGCTCAGCGACACGGGCGAACGCCAGTTGGAGCTGCACGCCCGCACGGTCGAAAGTGAACTGAGCAAATACACCTATCTGCCCAGCCTCCTGGAATTGGAGTCCAGCGTTTCCCAACTGCTGGCCGACCCGAACCAGGAGACGCGCAAAACCGTCAACGATTACCTGGAGGGCCTGAACCGCCGCAGTCGCAGCCGGGCCATCTACGTGATGGACACTACCGGCCGCGTGTTGGCGACCAGTAACTGGCGCGATGCCGACAGTTACCAGGGTGAGGACCTGTCCTTCCGCGCCTATTTCCAGAACGCCGTGCGTGGCCAACCCGGCCGCTTCTACGGCATCGGCAGCACCAACGGCGAGCCCGGCTACTACCTGGCCCACGGCCTGGAAGAGCACGGCAAGATCATCGGCGTGGCCGTGGTCAAAGTGCGCCTCGAAGCCCTGGAGGAGCGCTGGCAACGTGCGCGCCTCGAAGCGTTTGTCAGTGATGAAAACGGCATCATCATCCTTTCCAGCGACCCGGCCCGCCGACTCAAGGCGGTGCGCCCGCTGAGCGATGACACCAAGGAACGCCTGGCGCACAGCCTGCAATATTACTGGGCGACTCTGAACGAGCTCGAACCCCTGGCCCGTGAGCGCCTCAACGAAGGCAGCGAGAAACTGACCTTCCCGGCCAACAGTGAAGTGGTTAACGACGAGCACGCTGTCAGCTACCTGGCGCAAACCCGTCCGCTCAACGACACACCGTGGAATTTCACCCTGCTGACGCCGCTCAATGACCTGCGCCGCGCAGCGATCAATCAAGGCATCCTGGTGGCCGTCGCCTTTGGCCTGGTGGCCTTTCTGCTGATCGCCTGGAACGAACGGCGCAAGGTCATCGCCACCCGCCTCGCGGCCCGCGAAGCCTTGCAGGAAGCCAACAGCCAACTGGAGCGACGGATTGCCGAACGCACCGCCGACCTGCGCGCCAGCAATGAACGGCTCAAGGGCCAGATCCGCGAACGGCGCCAGGCCGAAGAAACCCTGCGCCGCGCCCAGGACGAACTGGTACAGGCGGGCAAGTTGGCAGCCATCGGACAGATGTCCACCAGTATCGCCCATGAATTGAACCAGCCGCTGGCGGCGCTGCGCACGCTGTCGGGCAACACCGTGCGCTTCCTTGAGCGCGGCGCCCTCGACACCGCCAGCACCAACCTCAAGACTATCAACGAACTGATCGACCGCATGGGCCGCATCACCGCCAGCCTGCGCTCGTTCGCCCGACGCGGTGACGACCAGGGCGAGGCCAGCCTCGGCAAAGCCGTGGACGCTGCGTTCCAGGTGCTCGGCGCACGCCTGGACGGCCTGCCGATCACCCTGCACCGCGACTTCGCCGACGCCCATTTGCAGATCGACCAGACGCGCCTGGAGCAGATCCTGGTCAACCTGATCGGCAACGCCCTCGACGCCATGCAGGCACAGCCGGCCCCCGAACTGTGGCTGGAAGGCCACAGCGCCGACGGCAAATATCGCCTGCACGTGCGTGACAACGGTCATGGTATCGACCCCGAGGCGCGCAAACATTTATTCGAACCCTTTTTCACCACCAAGCCAGGCGAGCAGGGCCTGGGCCTGGGCCTGACCCTGTCCGCCAGCCTCGCGGCGGCCACCGGCGGCAACCTCGCCGTGGAACACCCGGCCGGTGGTGGTACTGCCTTTGTCCTGTGCTTGCCGCTGGCGGGCGCTCAAACAGCTGAGTCGACATGAATACAGACGCTACAGCCCCCAAGGACGGCCTCACCGTCCTGATCGTCGAAGACGACCCCCATGTATTGCTCGGTTGCCAGCAGGCCCTGGCACTGGAAGACATTCCCAGCGTGGGCGTAGGCAGTGCCGAAGAAGCGCTCAAGCGCATTGGTGAGAACTTTGCCGGCATCGTGATCAGCGATATCCGCCTGCCGGGCATCGACGGCCTGGAGCTGTTGACCCGCCTCAAGGCCCTGGATAAAAGCCTGCCGGTGGTACTGATCACCGGCCATGGCGATATCTCCATGGCGGTGGGCGCCATGCGCAACGGCGCCTACGACTTCATGGAAAAACCCTTTTCCCCCGAGCGCCTGGTCGACGTGGCGCGCCGTGCCCTGGAGCAACGCAGCCTGGCGCGGGAAGTCTGGTCGCTGCGCCGTCAGTTGGCTGAACGCGATTCCCTGGAAGGCCGCATCATCGGCCGCTCACCGGCCATGCAGAACCTGCGCGAACTGATCGCCAATGTCGCCGACACCTCGGCCAACGTGCTGATCGAAGGCGAAACCGGCACCGGCAAGGAACTGGTCGCACGTTGCCTGCATGATTTCAGCCGGCGCCACGCTCACCAATTCGTCGCGTTGAACTGCGGCGGCCTGCCGGAGAACCTCTTCGAAAGCGAGATTTTCGGCCATGAAGCCAACGCATTCACCGGCGCCGGCAAACGCCGTATCGGCAAGATCGAGCACGCCCACGAAGGCACGCTGTTCCTCGATGAAGTGGAAAGCATGCCGATCAACCTGCAGATCAAATTGTTGCGAGTGTTGCAGGAACGCACGCTCGAACGCCTGGGATCGAACCAGAGCGTAGCGGTGGATTGCCGGGTGATCGCCGCCACCAAATCCGACCTCGACGGGCTGAGCCGTGCCGGCCAGTTCCGCAGCGACCTGTACTACCGCCTCAACGTGGTGACCCTGGAGTTGCCACCGCTGCGCGAGCGCCGCGAAGACATCCTGCAACTGTTCGAACACTTCCTGCAGCAATCGTCCCTGCGTTTCGACCGCGCCGCGCCGGAGCTGGACAACCAGACCCTGTCGAGCCTGATGAGCCACGACTGGCCCGGTAACGTGCGCGAACTGCGCAACGTCGCCGAACGTTTCGCCCTGGGCCTGCCCGCCTTCAAGAAAAGCGGTGCCAGCAGCGGCAACCAGGGCCTGGCCTTCACCGAAGCGGTGGAAGCCTTTGAACGCAACCTGCTCAACGACGCCCTGCAACGCAGCGGCGGCAACCTGACCCAGGCCAGCCAGGAACTGGGGATGGCCAAGACCACGCTGTTCGACAAGGTCAAGAAATATGGCTTGAGCCACTAAGTCACAGGAGACCCCACTCCTATCGCGACCTAACTTGTAGTGAGCGGGCTTGCCCGCGCTGGGCGGCAAAGCCGCCCCAACAAGACCGCTGCGGTGTTTCAGAAAGATCGAGGGCCTCGGTTTGGGGCGGCTACGCCGCCCAGCGCGGGGCAAGCCCCAATGCCAGTCAGTTAAGGAGTAACGCGGTCACTGTGGGAGGGGGCTTGCTCCCGATGAGGGTGAGTCAGTCGATAAATTGCTGACTGACAC